>JAOUEB010000203.1 GCA_029858925.1 Nitrospira sp. | reverse complement strand
GCAAGACGCTGGTGCATCCCAGGCAGATCGCGATGTACCTCTGCCGCGAACTGACCGATGCCTCTTACCCGGAAATCGGGCGCCAATTCGGAGGCAAGGATCACACAACGATCATTCACGCGTGCAAACAAGTTTCGAAGGCCAAAGAGGCTGATACGACGTTGCACACGACACTGGAAACGTTGAAAGAGCACATTCTGCGAAGATAAGGAGCTTCTTTTGGAGACTGCGCCATGAAGGTACGGATCGAACGGGATGAACTATTGACGGGGCTTCAACGGGTACAGGGCGTCGTGGAGAAACGAAACACGATGCCCATTTTGTCCAACGTTCTGTTGGAAGCCAGGCAGGAGGGGGCCGAGATTGTAGCGACGGACCTCGAAATCGGCATGCGGGGCCTGTACAAGGCGACCGTGCTCGAGACCGGGGGTGTGACGATCTCGGCTCGAAAACTGTTCGAGATCATCAAGGAGTTGCCGTCGGGCGACATCGAGTTGACCACGGGAGAGAACAACTGGACGACCATTCAAGCGGGGAAAAGCCAGTTCAAGATCGTCGGACTGTCCAGCGCCGACTATCCCGCATTGCCGGCCATTGAGCGCGAAGGATTGACGCCGCTCTCGGGAGAAGGCCTGCTGGAATTGATCCACAAAACGTTGTTTGCCGCCGGGGATAACGATGCGCGGTATATTCTGAACGGCTTGCTGGTCACACTTATCAATACCGAGAAGAAAACCACGCTTCGATTGGTCGGCACCGACGGTCATCGTTTGGCTATGGCGGAACATGAGATGGGCCAGGTCGGCGGTAAGGGGATCCCACAGGAAATCAAAGCGATCATTCCCAAGAAAGCCGCGCAAGAAATGCGCCGACTCCTGGAAGAGGGAGGAGACGGCGAACCCTTGATTGGATTTGCCAAGAACCTCATGATCTTCCGAAAAAGCGGCCTGTTGCTGACGTCCCGATTGATGGAAGGCAACTATCCCAACTACCAACAGGTCATTCCCAAAGAAGGCGGTAAGAAAATCGTCGTGAACCGGATCGAACTGGAAAGCGCGCTGCGCCGTGTCTCGGTCCTTTCCAGAGACAAAGCCAGCGCCGTGAAGGTCTCGTTCGTGCCGGGCAAGATGACCCTGTTTTCCAGCAGCCCGGATTACGGCGAGGCCACCGAGGAATTATCCGCAGGCTACGAGGGCGAGGCGCTCAGTTCCGGGTTCAACGCGCGCTATCTCTTGGACGTATTCGGTGTCATGGACGGGGAGAGCGTGACCTTGCAGATTGAGACGCCGCTTAGCCCCTGTTTGATCCAGGAAACCGAGAGCCCTGGATTCAAATGCGTCGTCATGCCGATCAAGATCTGAGAGTCGCCGGACCCCGATGATCTACAGACGATCGTGGAAGCCGAACCAGAAAGCTGCTGCCTTGTCCCGAATGATCAATGACGTTCTGAAGTAGGAGACGGATGGCCACTGACGAGTCCACTATCAAGCCCAAGTCTGACAGCTACAGCGCGGACCACATCAAGGTTCTCGAAGGCCTCGATGCGGTCCGGAAGCGTCCGGCGATGTATATCGGCAGCACCGGTGTGGACGGGCTTCATCACCTCGTGTACGAAGTCGTCGACAACAGCGTCGACGAACATATGGCCGGATTCGGCGAGGCTATCGAAGTCTCAATCCACATTGACGGCAGCGTCACGGTCATCGACAACGGCCGGGGTATTCCCACCGGCATGCATTCAACGCAAAAGAAGTCCGCCGCCGAAGTGGCGTTGACCGTCCTGCACGCGGGCGGCAAGTTCGAGCAAGGCGCCTATACGGTGTCCGGCGGCCTGCACGGCGTGGGCATTTCCGTCGTGAACGCACTGTCGGAGTGGCTTGAGCTGGAAATCTGGCAGGACGGGCAAGTGTTTGAACAGCGGTATGAACGGGGCAAGCCGGGAGCGCCGCTGCAGAACACCGGCGTCACGAAGCGCCGTGGCACGCAGGTTCGATTCAAGCCAGACGGACAGATCTTCGAAACACTGGAGTTCAGTTTCGACGTGCTGGCTCAGCGGCTGCGCGAACTCGCCTTCCTGAACAAGGGCCTCGCGATCTCCCTGAAGGATGAGCGGAAAGAACCTGCCAAGGAACAAGTCTTCCTATACAAGGGCGGGATCGTCTCCTTCGTTGAGCACTTGAACGAAGCGAAGACCCCCCTGCATAAGCCGATTTACGTCAAAGTCGAGAAACCAGAAATGGTCCTGGAAGTCGCCCTCCAGTACAACGATAGCTACGCGGAGAATCTCTATTCCTTCGCGAACAACATCAACACAAAAGAGGGCGGCACGCATCTCGTGGGCTTCAAGGCCGCGCTCACCCGAACGATCAACAGCTATGCCAACGCGAACGATCTGCTGAAGAAAGACACCGAGTCGCTCACCGGCGACGACGTGCGAGAAGGGCTCACGGCCGTCGTCAGCGTGAAGGTCCGCAATCCGCAGTTCGAAGGGCAGACCAAAGCGAAGCTCGGCAACAGCGAAGTCAAAGGCGTCGTCGAGACGGCGGTCAACGAGAAGCTGGGCGCCTATTTCGAGGAGAACCCGTCGGTCGCCCGTAAGATCATCGGCAAGGCGATCGATGCGGCCCGCGCCCGCGATGCGGCCCGCAAAGCCAAGGATCTCATCCGGCGCAAGAGCGCGCTCGACGGAGGATCGCTGCCCGGCAAACTGGCCGATTGCTCGGAGAAAGATCCGGCGCTCAGCGAGATCTATATCGTCGAGGGCGATTCGGCCGGCGGCTCGGCCAAGCAGGGGCGCGACCGCAAGTTTCAGGCGATCCTTCCCCTCAAAGGGAAAATTCTGAACGTCGAAAAAGCGCGATTCGACAAGATGTTGGCGAGCGACGAGATTCGGACGCTCATCATGGCCTTGGGCACCGGGATCGGCCGCAAGCGGGAAGACAGCGACAAGGGCGACAAGGACGCGTTCGACATCGCCAAGACCCGGTATCACAAGATCATTCTCATGACCGACGCCGATGTGGATGGCAGCCATATCCGCACGCTGCTGCTAACCTTCTTTTTCAGGCAGATGCCTGAACTGATCGAGCGGGGCTACATCTATATTGCTCAACCTCCGCTCTTCAGAGTGAAGAAGGGCAAGACAGAGCGGTATCTCAAAGACGAAGGGGCGTTGAACGACCATCTGGCCGATCTGGCCGTGGAAGATGTCGAACTGTATCTCGAAGGGACGCAGGGATATGTGACCGGGCGTCGGCTCCTGCCGATTCTCAAGAAACTGATCGCCTTCGAGGCCTTGCTGGGCCGGTTGAACAAGAAGGCGTATGAAGCCGCGATCCTGCGCGCCTTTGTCGACGAGCCGGGCCTGGATCGGGACCTCCTCAAGAATCGGGCTGCGCTGACAGCCGCAGTCGCTAGCGTTACACGTATGTTGGCAGGCGCCTATCCCAAGCTTGCGCCGACGTTTGAGATCCTGCCGGACGAAGAACACCACTCCAACAAAGTGGTCTGCCGGCTGCAGGCTAACGGTGTGTTGTACGGTCTGGACATCACGCACGAACTCGTCGGCTCGGCCGATTTCCGCGAGCTGCAGAAGCTGACGCCGTCTGCTATGGGGCTGGGTCGGACGCCGTATAGACTCAAAGCCAAAGAGCAGGAGCGGCTCTATCAGTCGACGGACGAGTTGGTGAAGGCCATTCTCGACATGGGGAAACAGGGGCTGAGCATTCAACGGTACAAGGGATTGGGCGAAATGAATCCGAGTCAGTTGTGGGAAACCACGATGAATCCCGAAGCGCGCACGCTGCTGCGGGTTACGCTCGAAGACCTCACCGGCGTCGATGAGATCTTCACGATCCTCATGGGCGACGAGGTTGAGCCACGCCGGAACTTCATTCAAACGCATGCGCTCGAGGTAAGAAATTTAGACGTGTAGCGAGGAAGCTGTCAGCATTCAGCGGTCAGCTTTCCGGAGCTGACGAGCCAAAGCTGATAGCTGAGGGCAGTAAGCCGATAGCCTTTGGGGGAGATCTATGCCGCCTGACGAGAGATTAGGCCATATCGCGATCGAAGACGAGATGAAATCGTCGTATCTCGACTACGCGATGAGCGTAATCGTCGGGCGCGCGCTTCCCGAC
>JAOUEB010000202.1 GCA_029858925.1 Nitrospira sp. | reverse complement strand
GCAGGCGGAGGATGTCAGTTTCTCGGTCGAGGATAAGGTCCGTATCGCGCAGAAGTTGGATGAACTGGGAGTCCATTTCATCGAGGGCGGCTGGCCAGGGGCCAATCCCAAAGACATCGAATTCTTCCGGATTATCAAAACCCTTCCGTTGAAGCACGCCACCGTCATTGCGTTCGGGTCGACGAGGAAAGCGAGTCATGCCGTCGGCAAGGACCCCAACCTTCAGGCGCTGCTAGCCGCCGATACCGGGACGATCACGCTGTTCGGGAAGACCTGGTCGTTGCATGTCACCGATGCCCTGGGCATCTCGCTGGCTACCAACCTTGAATTGATCGGAGATTCCGTGGCCTATCTGCGCAGCAAGGGGCGACGGGTGTTTTACGACGCCGAGCATTTCTTCGACGGCTACAAAACGAACCCGGACTATGCGCTCAACACGATTCGTAAAGCGGTGGAATCCGGGGCGGAACGGGTCATTCTCTGCGATACCAACGGCGGCGCCATGCCCTGGGAGATTCGCACTATCTGCGAGATCGTGCGGCGCGAGTGCCGGGTGCCGTTGGGAATCCATGCCCATAACGATTGTGACATGGCGGTGGCGAACTCGTTGGTGGCCATCGAGACGGGCATCGTGCAGGTGCAGGGCACGATCAACGGCATCGGGGAACGGTGCGGGAATGCGAATCTCTGCTCGATCGTTCCCAATTTGGAGCTGAAGATGAAGCGCCCGGCGCTGACCGATCGCTTGAGCCACTTGAAAGAGGTGTCAGGATTCGTGAGCGAGATCGCCAATCTCATGCCCAACAAGCATCAGCCCTACGTCGGTGATTCGGCTTTCGCCCACAAGGGCGGGGTGCATATCCATGCCGTGTTGAAGAACCCGGCAACCTACGAGCATGTCGATCCGGCGAAGGTCGGCAACCGGCAGCGCGTGTTGGTCTCCGATTACGCCGGGCGTAGCGGCCTCCTGGACAAGATCGAGGCCTTCGGCATCAAGTTGTCAAAAGACCATTCCAAGGTGCACGAGTTGGTTGAGACACTCAAAGAGCGTGAGAGTCAGGGCTATCAGTTTGAAGGGGCGGAAGGATCGTTCGAGCTGCTGATGCGGAAGGCGATGGGGAGCCACAAGCCGGCATTTCAACTCCTTGGCTTCCGGGTCATCGTCGAAAAAAAGCAGGACAACGGCGACCCGCTGTCTGAAGCGACTGTCATGGTCAAGGTGGGCGATGCGGTGGAACATACGGCTGCCGTGGGAGCCGGGCCGGTCAATGCGCTGGATCATGCCCTGCGCAAGGCGCTGGAGGAATTCTATCCGCAACTCAAGGAAGTCAAATTACTCGACTATAAAGTGCGTGTGCTGGCGGCCAATAAAGGAACTGGAGCAAAGGTCCGTGTTTTAATCGAATCGGGAGACCACAAAGACAAGTGGGGAACGGTCGGAGTCTCAGAGAACATCATCGAGGCCACCTGGCAGGCCCTGGCAGACAGTATCGAATACAAGTTGCTGAAAAAAGAATAACCTCCTGCGGCGAGATCGCGCCAATTTATTCTTGACAGTCTTCATAACCTCACGTAACTTAAGCCAAACTCGTTGCGGAAAGACTGAAAGTCTTAGGATGTGCGCCATACTGGCCAGCGAGCTCGTAGGGGGAATGGCATGAGGAAGGCCGATATCGCGAACGAAATATTCAAGCAGGTGGGCATTTCAAAAAATGAAGCAGCCGATATCGTCGAGCTGGTGTTGAATATGTTGAAGTCCGTGTTGCAGAAGGGGGAATCGGTCAAGATCGCGGGATTCGGAAACTTTGTCGTGCGGAGCAAGGGCGCCCGTAAAGGCCGGAATCCTCGGACCGGAGAGGAAATCGGCATTACCCCCCGTCGTGTCGTCACGTTCCGGCCAAGCCAGGTTTTCAAGAAGTACGTCAACTCCTAACAGGCTGCTGCACCCACGTCATCGACCGCACTATGAGGACCGGTCATGGGAACTGCGCCCAGGCTGGGTAGCAAGGTTTTCTATAAAATTGGGGAAGTCAGCCAGCTGACCAAACTTCCTGCTTATGTGCTTCGTTTCTGGGAATCGCAATTCAGTTTTCTGAAACCCAAGAAGAGCAGGGGGAACCAACGTCTCTACGTCCAGCGAGACATTGAAACGGCGTTGGAAATCAAGCGCATGCTCTACGAAGAAGGGCATACGCTGGAAGGTGTGAAGCGATACTGGGCACGGAGAGGACGAACCTCCTCTCGGACGTTGCGTCCGAAGGAGATGGCCAAAAAAATCAGGGGCGATCTCCAGGCTATTTTGAACATCATCGACGCGCATGAACGATAAGAATACGGACCTCCCCATTGCCTTTCTATGGCTCTGCAAGGGACAATGCATCAGTAGTGAAATCGGAACCGAGTCGGGGCGTAGCGCAGCCCGGTAGCGTACTCGCTTGGGGTGCGAGTGGTCGTGGGTTCAAATCCCGCCGCCCCGACCAAAAATGAGATGAGCCGTAACGAGTGAGGCATAAGCCGTATCGACGAGATCAGGGCACGGACCCCTTACCCCTCACGCCTGACTCCTCAGCGGTTTTTCTAGGAGCTGCCTTGAGCAGCTTTTTTTATTGCGAGTGAGTCATGCGCATCCTCGTCACCAACGATGACGGCATTCAGTCGCCTGGGATCCAAGCCTTGGCAAAAGCTCTCTCTGCCATTGGTGAAGTCTGGGTTGTGGCACCCGACCGTGAGCGAACAGCCGTGGCCCATGCAGTGACATTGCACAAACCCTTGCGGGTTCACAATATTGCGCCTCGCACCTTCACTGTGAACGGGACGCCTGTGGATTGCGTTAATTTGGCGCTCCTGAAAATCATGCCGAAACCTCCCTCCATCCTGGTGTCCGGCATCAACAAGGGCGTCAACCTCGGAGACGATGTCATGTATTCGGGAACCGTCTCCGCGGCGATGGAGGGGACTATCCTCGGTGTGCCGTCGGTGGCCGTGTCGCAGGAAGGACAACAGGCCTTTCGCTTTGCCGTCGGCGCAACCTATGCCGCGCGTGTCGCCCGACTGGTGCTCGCCCAGGGCTTGCCGGAGGAAACGCTATTGAACGTCAACATACCGGACCGGCCCCAACGGGCGATCGCGGGCGCGCGTGTGACCTGCCTGAGCCGCAGGCGTTTTCACAATCCGATCGTCGAAAAACTCGACCCCCATGGACGCACCTACTACTGGATCGCCGGGAAGCGCATCTCGTGGAGCCGCAGCAAGGATGCCGATCATGAGGCGATTGAAGAAGGCCTGGTTTCCATCACACCCATCCGCCTCGACAGCACCCACCATGGGGTGCTCGATCGCTTTCGCGCGTGGGAAGCGATCGTCAAGCGCGGTTCGCATCGGCCGACCGTTTCACGCCGATCATCCGTCGAGCGCGGGAGCTCAAACCATGATCGGTGAGTTCATCGAAAGCATCATCAGCGAACTGAGCCGATTCGTCATTGCCTGCATTTCCAAGTTCGGTTATGGCGGCATTGTGTTTACCATGGCGGTTGAAAGCGCCTGTATTCCCTTGCCGAGCGAGATCATCATGCCGTTTTCCGGGTATCTCGTGACGACTGGACAGTTCACCATACTGGGGGTGACTTTGGCCGGCGCCGTCGGCAACGTGCTCGGGTCGATCGTCGCGTACTATGCGGGGGTCTGGGGCGGTCGGCCGTTCGTCGAACGCTATGGGCCCTATTTTCTGGTGTCGCATCATGATCTCGACATCGCCGATCGGTGGTTTCTGAAATACGGCGAAGCGGCGGTGTTTTTCAGCCGGATGCTGCCGGTGGTGCGGACGTTCATTTCCTTGCCAGCGGGAATTGCGCGGATGAATTTCCCCCGGTTTGTGCTCCTCACATTCGTCGGTGCCTTGCCCTGGTGCTATCTATTGGCCTATATCGGGGTGAAGATGGGAGAAGAGTGGGAGCATCTCCGGGATTACTTCCATCAATTCGATATTGCCATCGGGCTGTTCTTGGCGATCGCCCTGGGATATTTTCTCTGGTCGCATTGGCCGAGACGCAGTCCCACTCCTCAATAGTGGTCGCTCCGATGCTCAGGATCTACAACACCCTCACAGGCAAGAAAGAACCGTTTGAACCGTTAGTGCCCAAGACTGCGCGGATGTATGTCTGCGGGGTC
>JAOUEB010000201.1 GCA_029858925.1 Nitrospira sp. | reverse complement strand
TGATTCCAGGATCCGGCGTGGGCGAGCAATTGTCTCCATTCTTGCTCCTGGATTACATGGGACCGGAGTATTTCCCGCCGACGGACCGGCGTCTCGGCGTGGGTGAACATCCGCATCGGGGATTTGAAACCGTCACGATCATGTATCAAGGCAGTGTGGCGCATCGTGATTCGACCGGAAGCGGAGGCGTCATCGGTCCGGGTGATGTGCAATGGATGACCGCCGCATCCGGCATTGTGCACGAGGAGTTGCACGAGAGGGAATTCGCCAAGCGCGGAGGCATGCTGGAAGGCATCCAGCTATGGGTCAATCTGCCGAGGTCGTTCAAGATGTCGCCCCCCCGGTATCAAACACTGGTGAGTGGTGAGATCCCGGTAGTTGAACTCGCCGGAGGAGCCGGCCGGTTGCGGGTCATTGCCGGTGAGTGTTGCGGCCAGAAGGGCCCGGCCAAAACGTTCAAGCCAGTACATCTGTATGATCTGCGATTGAATGTGGGACATCAGGCGGAATTGTCCTTGCCCGATGGATTCACCATGTCGGTATTCATGCTGCATGGGCGGACTGTCATCAACGGATCACAGGCGGTGAGAGAGGCCGAGATCGCTCTCTTTGGGCGCAAAGGCGAGCGAGTAGTACTTGATGCCGAAGAGGATTCGACCCTGCTCGTTCTTGGCGGAGAACCGATCGAGGAGCCGGTCGCGCGCTATGGACCGTTCGTCATGAATACGCAAGCGGAACTCGCGCAAGCCGTGGAAGATTATCGAGTGGGCAAGATGGGGCATCTGTCCTATGAGTGAGCAGGATGCCGCACTCCACATCGACATTTACTCGGACGTGATCTGTCCCTGGTGCTATGTCGGAAAGCGGCGGATGGAGCGGGCGCTGGCGCAAGCAAAGGATGGGCAGGATCTGCGTATCACCTGGCGGCCCTTTCAATTGAATCCTGCAATGCCGAATGAGGGGCTGGACCGGACGGCTTATCTGGAAGCGAAGTTCGGCAGCCTCGATGCATTCAGGCGAATGGAAGAGCATGTGAAAGCGGCGGGAGACAGCGAGCAGATTGCATTCGCATTCGAGAAAATCTTGCGGACTCCCAACACATTCGCGGCTCATCGGTTGATCTGGTATGCGGCGCAACGGGGTTGCCAGGACAAAATGGTCGAACGGCTGTTTAAGGGGTATTTCGAGGAGGGGGCCGATATCGGATTGATCTCGACGCTGGCGCGGCTTGCCGAGCAGGCCGGCCTGGATGCTGAATCATTCCTGCGCAGTGATGAGGGAATTACCGAGATCAAGGCTGATGAGGCGGCGGGGCATCGGCTGGGCATTCGCGGTGTTCCCTATTTTGTTCTCAACCAGGTGCATGGGATTTCAGGCGCGCAGCCGCCGGAAGTGTTTGTCGCTGCGATGGAACAAGCCCGCACACAACAGGAAGCAAGTTCAGCTGGCAGGAGGTGACGTATGGCGGTTCAGGTTTATGGCTGTAACCATATCGTGATTGAAGTCACCGATGCTAAAAAGGCTGTGAAGTTTTACTCGGATGTCTTTGGCCTGAAGATGCTCAAGGGCGGCGAAGGGGCAGCCTGGTGCAAGCTCGGCGAACATCAGTTCATGGCAATCTTTGAAGTCGAGACGTTGCAAGCGGACCGGGTCAAGCATTTTGGATTGATGGTCCGCGACGCGCATCAGGTCAAAGAAGTGCGGAGCAAGCTCATCGCCAGGTACAAACTGAAACCGGCGTCCAACTTGCGTTGTGATTTTCGCGATCCCTGGGGTAACCGTTTTCAAGTTGGCGACCTGTCCGATGAATCGCTGGTCTGGCTGCTGCCGTATCAGGAAGTGCAGAAGGCCGGGATCACATTTATCAAACCCTCGCGAAAGGGAACGGCTTAACCAGGGCCGTGAATTTTCATCAATGATGCCGGGATTCCATAGCTCAATTCTTGAGGGGACCCTACATCCAAGCATTCTGTGAGATCATGAGAGGAGCCACTCATGCCAGATGAGCAATGGATGGACATTGGAAGCGCGGAAGATCTGAAAAAGACGCCGTTGCAAGAAGTCTCGATCGGGAAGACGCGAATAGCACTTACCTATAGAGACGGTGAATTTGCCGCGATCTCCGGCGTCTGTAATCATGTCGGTGGGCCGTTGGGTGAAGGCAGGCTCGATGGCGACTACGTCGTCTGCCCATGGCATTACTGGAAATTTCACTATAAAACTGGCCAGGGTGAACCTGGATACGAACAGGATCAGGTGCCGAGCTATATCACCAAGTTTGAAAACGGCCGGCTCTACATCGACTTGTCGTCGGCGACGAAACGGAAGAAGCAGTCGCACCAGCCCCATCCGCTGGCGCGTCGCGTATTGCGTCAGGCAGGTCCGATTCGAGTCGTGGGGATCTCGACGACGGCGATGACTTTGGAGCATCCACGGTACAGCACGTCCGATGCAATGTTGGACATTGCGCTGGACCATGCCAGGAATGTGCTGCAACTGGAGGCCAAATGTATCAAGCTTCGCGAGTTGAACTTTCGCGCCTGCGAAGGGTTCTATTCCAAGTCGGCGCAGGCCTGTACTTGGCCTTGCTCGATCACGCAGATGGACCCGACCGATCAGCTCGATCGCGTGTATGAAGCGATTGTTCATTGGGCCGATGTCATTCTGATTACAACTCCGATTCGCTGGGGCAACGCGAGCAGCCTGTACTACAAGATGGTCGAGCGGATGAATTGCATCCAAAATCAGGAGACCATTGCCGACAAACACCTGCTTAAGAACAAAGTGGCGGCCTTTATCATCATGGGCGGACAAGACAACGTACAGGGCGTAGCCGGACAACTGATGACTTTTTTCAGCGAGGTCGGCTGTCAGTTTCCGCAGTTCCCCTTTGTCGCCCATTCGAGGGGGTGGAGCGCTGAGGATATGGAGCGCAATGTCGCCGAAGTTCAGAACAGCCGGCAATTGCGGGAAGGGGTGCAGGAACTGGTGGTTCGAGCGGTGGATATGGCGAAACTTATGGTCGCCGGTCAGGTTCCTGAGCATCCGCTCGCTCGCGGAGGGCGGAAGGCGCATCAGCTCGACAGTGAGCCGACCGGCTGATGTTCGTGAATGCGAGGAAGCTCTATCGGAAATCGAGGCTCAGGCATGGAGGGTAGCGTATCCACATGAAAGCGCATTGTCTCGGTCATGTTGTCTTCTATGTGAGGGATTTGGAGCGGTCACTGGCGTTTTACCGGGACTTGTTGGGTTTCCAGGAAGTCGGACGGATTTTTAACGGAATGGCGGCGGCACTCACGTCGGGTCGCACCCACCACGAATTGCTCTTGATCCAGGTTGGTGACGCGCCGGGGCCACCGTCCGGGAGACGACGCGGGTTCTATCACATCGAGATCAAGGTCGGCGACAGTCTTGATGAACTCCGTGCGGCTAAGCGTGAGCTCGACACATCAGGTATTGTCATCGACGGCATGAGCGATCACACAGTCACTCAGAGCCTCTACCTTCGCGATCCGGACGGCAATGAAGTGGAACTGTATGTCGATGCGGATGAGTCGCTCTGGAAGAACAATCCGGCGGCGGTGCTGTCGCCAATCAAGCCGTTAACCTTATAGCGAAGAAGGGAGATCGAGACATGACACAACCTCGTATTGCAGCGAAGGAGCCATCAGTCATCACCTTGGAAGCGGGAACGTACTACTGGTGTGCATGTGGACGATCAAGGGACCAGCCCTTCTGTGACGGAGCCCATGCAGGAACCGGGATTGAGCCGCTTGAGTTTACGCTGACGGAAACGAAGGAAGTGGCGTTGTGCCAATGCAAGCATACCAAGACCCCGCCGTTCTGCGACGGCACGCACAAGACGCTCTGATGCGCCGGGCGATTCGCATGATATCCGTTCGATCAATGGCCCCTTGAGCCGTCGTTGGTTGATGCGCCATACTGCATGACTATGAATCGGCCATCCACTTCTCCCTGTGAGACGCTTGCCGATCGATACCAGGCGCTGCTGGAGGTTGCGCAGGCGATCTCCGCCCACCGCGATTTGCATGCCCTCTTTCAAGATCTTGCCCAGCGTCTTCCCCGTGTGGTGCATGTCAATTTTGTTGCGCTGACGTTGCACGATCCTGCGCGGAACACGATGCGCTTGCATGCCATTCAGGCGAATGTGCCGGCCGATCTT
>JAOUEB010000200.1 GCA_029858925.1 Nitrospira sp. | reverse complement strand
CGTGTGCGTAGACGAGCAAATTTGCGTCGAGCAGAATCATCGAAAGGCTTCGTCTTCAGCCGTGGCCAGCACGTCAGCCACATCATCCAAGCTGCCCACAAGGCAGCGCCCCAGCGAAATACCTTTGGTCCGGAAGGGCTTCTTGGGCCGTGCCGGTGGTCCCAGGAGATCTTTAAGCCCCTGGCGCATCGCATCGTTGACCACGGTCTTGAGGCTGGCTTTGCGGACTTTCTGTACCCGCTTCAACAGTGCGGCCACATCGTTGTCCAGGCTAAGCGTCGTTCGCATGTATAACAGCATAGGAAAGGTGATGTTATGATGTCAATAAAATGGCCTAAGCCGGCATCAAGGAAAGAATGGGGGGAGAGAAACGGTGATATGCTACTTTATTAGAGAAGCAGGTCTACTGCGCGAAAGAAGAGCGAGCTGGGGAAAGAGCTGGAGGGCGTGGCGGCGGCTGGGGACGTCGAGAAGCGAAGTCTTTACTTGCTTGGAAATTCAGAATGTCCCAGTTTTATTTCCCAGTCGGTCTATTTGGGGATGCCGGAAGTCAGGCACGGGTGCTCTCGAGGCGATCCATACGAGATTTGAGCGTCGAAATGTCTGTTTCCAGCATCCGCATCCGCTGGTCAAGCTGGGAAAATGACAGCCGCATGAGGGCTCGCATTTCTTTGAATTCATCTCGAAATTCGTCGCGAACCTCCCGCAGCTCACGGCGAATATCCGAGTGGCCCTCCGCGACTTGGCGGATGTCGCTCCGCAGGGCCTCAGCAACTACTCCAAAGTGCCGTTTGATCTCTTCAACCTGTGCGTCATTCATAGGCTGCTTGTATAGCCTGATCAAACGGAAAATGCAACGCGGCTATCGAAGCTAAAGAATGTGGAGAAAATAGGGACACCATTTTCTGATCCTCAAAGAGTGGGAGCCGCCCGATACGGCGATTTAGAACGTGATAGGCGAAGTCGCCGGCGGCGAGGCGTGGACGGCGTGGCATGCGAGATCTTGTATGCGATGATGAGGGATTCACGTCAACAAAAGACTCCCGACCCCTTTGCTGTTCCGTAGGCTCCTCTCGGTTGGCCTGCGGCATCGCCGGGCCCCCTGGAAGACGTACATAGGGATATATCGTTTCAGGATGACGCGATCAATGCCTGGCCGATCGTATACGCGTCGGTAAATCGGTCCAGGCCGTGACTGCCCCCGTTCACGAGACGCCGCGCGGTTTTCAAATCGTTTTCAAACAACGCTTCCTTCAGCGGCCGTTCTTTATCCTTGAGAAATGCCGCAAGCAGTTGTGCGGCAATGTCGGGATCTGCGGCCTGATCGGGGCTCCCGATCAGCGAGTTGCCAAGGCCGATAGCCTCGCCGTACTTCCCATAATTAAACCGGCCGGTCAGTTGAATGTAGCCCCTTCCCCGAAAGCGCTCCCCGTCGGGAGGACCGTGATTGCCTAAGTCTCGACGATTGTCATAAAGGTCGAATGCGTGACCATTAGGGGATGTGTTGAAGCGAGATCGATACTCTGCAACCGGTTCAAAGCTCTCGGTTTCCGCTCGGATGGTCGCAAGTGCCGTGAGAACCATGGAGGTATCGACAAGTTCTGCGTCGGCAAGGGCGTCGAGCACCGGGGGCAAATGCACCTTGATATTACCCAATGGAGTGAATGGAAACATCCGTGAGACGACGGCTACAGTAAAGGCTGGTATGGCATTGGGAAGGGCATCGTCGTCGGAAAGTCCTAGAGCTGTGAGTGTGCGAGGACCAGCGACGCCGTCCGCTAAGAGGCTTTGGCTTCGTTGAAAGGCGAGAACGGCTGCCTCGGTGCCGAGGCCGTACTCTCCATCAATCTTACCGGGGTTGAATCCTGTCTTCGCAAGCGCTTTCTGCAGTTGTTTTACTCTGGTGCCTGAGGAGCCGAGTTTCAGGTTGTCCATATTGGTCCTCCAAATGATCGCCACTCGTGGTCGTGCACAATACTCAGGAAGGTGACATGCCGCAATGCTCCTTTAGAGTAAGGCTGAAGAGGGTTATTGTGAGAGACCCAGGTGGCTCTATGGCGTGGGTCGTAGTATACATAGAACAAGACTTGCCCCCCCCAGCTCCTTCTCCGCAGCCTGCTAGAGCTTGAACAGGTATTCGAGGATTTGCACACTGCCGTAGCCACCGAAAGGCAAGAGCAGAGCCTGTAGCGCGGGCTGCTGGACAAATGGCGCGAACACACCATCGCGGGTGCTGCGGATGCGATCCGCCAAAATCGCAATCTGTTCCACGCTGATGGGTTGCTGAGCCGGTTTCGTTTTCGGCCGTACAATCAAGACTGGCGGTGTGTTGCCATGCGGCCGTGTTGTTTCGAATAATTGCCTTTCGTAGTTGCCAAGCGCAGTGGCACGCGCGGCATCTGCACTTTTGCGGAGCAGCCTCGCGCTGTAGAGCGAGTAGCCGAGCGCGCTCCCGATAATGAAGACCAGCGCGAGCGGGAAATCCATCGCGTCGAAGAAGTTGCTCCGTGCGAACACCGTGAAGAGGATCGAGACGAACGGCAGGTAGATAATCCAGTGAATCCGTTTCGTGGCGCGCACGATGAGCTGGAAGTCGAGGTAGTCGTCGAGATAGGTGCATGGGACGCCGGTCTCTTCTTCCTTTTGACGCAGCAGTTGCTCGGGCCACTTGTTGGACACACCGCTCAGGGTTTCGATGAATCTCGCGCAGGCGCGTATCTCATAGCCGACCCAGAAAATGACCAACCAGAGGACTAGTGCATTGAGAAGCACGAGAATCTGATGCAAGGTTGCGACGAGTTCGCCGCGATGCGGGAACGACGGCTTGCCAAGGATCTGGAATGCCAGAGCGACGAGTATGGCTCCGATGAACAGGGAGGCCGCAATCCAGCCCGTCATCTCTTTCCAGCTGGTGGCACGCAGGTAGTTCTGCCACAACACAGTGACATCGAAGACCTTCTCCCCGACGTTCGCGTCCTGGACGCCGGAACTCATCGCTGCCTTGCCATCCTTGTCGAACAACGCCAGGTCGAGATGCGGACCGCTTAAAGCCGCAGCCCATCGACTGCGCGAGAGTGTCCGGGTGTGCGGCAGGGGTATCTTGAAGTCTTGGGAGATAGACCGCTTCTGCTTATCCATCAACATGAGAAATAGGCACCAGATGGCAAGCATGGCGATCAAACTAATGAAGCGCAACACGAGGCTTGGCCACACGCTGACGCCTTCCAGCCATACGAAAGGCTCGCCGATGCCCTTCGTGAGCGAGTCATCCAGAAGACTCCCAACGTTCGCAATAATTGCGGATACCACCGCCACCGCGCCGATCACCGCGCCTATTGTCACTCTCGCTGGATTCCACTCAGGCGAGGGCTCGGCGAATGCGGCACGTATGACTTCATTGACGCGTCGGTTTGCCAGGAAGAACAACAGGCAGAGCAACAGGATGCCAAGGCAGAACATGATGAGAATGTTCTGAAAGTGTTCAGGCCAGAAGCCTCTCGATGGCCAGTCCGGTTCGATGCTGGTGCAGGTCTTCCAATCGCCGTCGCATGTCGTGTTTGCTGCTGGGGAGGTGATGCCGTCGGGATTGGCACCCTCGATCCAACCGGTGAGATTGTGGACAGACGGCGAAGCAAGATGCACCGCCTCGGTTCTGCCGATCTCGAAAATCTTTGGACGCAGCCAATTCTCCATCTTGTTGGTCCAGCCTGCGGATGAGGGCTGGAATGCTCCTAGCTGGGCAGGAGACCTCCTAGGTTTGTAGGGTGTGAGTGGCTGCTCCAGTGCCGCAGGCAGCCAATCTTCTATAGCGAGGGGCCAGCCAGACTGATCCGTGAGCGCCATCAGCGTGGCGAGGTAGGTCGCCGTCTGATAGCTGTCCCGAAACGGTAGGGTCGAGTGCTGCAGTGTCGGGCGCAGGGAGAGGCCGAAGTTGGAGGCGACCACTAGGTTGCGTGCCCAGTCTTTCTGATCTGCATGTAGGTAGCGTGCGTCGAGGTCGGTGGTGAAGAAAATCTTGTCCTTAAAGCGTCCACGCAGTGCCTGAAGAATGAGGAGCTTGTCGTATACGTCGGAGCCGACAATGCCGATCGCCTTGACTCCATTCTTTGCAAACTGCTTCTTCTGATCGAGGCGTTCGATCTCGTCGCCAAGCCGCCGCAGGTAGTCGAACTGGCTGCGCCCTTCGGCATGCTCAGG
>JAOUEB010000199.1 GCA_029858925.1 Nitrospira sp. | reverse complement strand
TTGCCGTCGGAATTATTCTTATAGAGCACATATTGCTCGCTGCCCCGAACCCGGGCCATTTCCTGAAGACTCTGCGCGAGAATCCGCTCTCCGGCCCGCTCGAAGGCGACCACCTCCCGTGGAGTCGAACACTCCGGTGTCGAATACTCCGGATGGGCCCCATCGACGTACAGACGTCCGCCATTGGCCAGCACCTTATTGAGCTGCCGATTGTAGTCGGGATTCGGACGTTCACGCTCCCCGTCAACCTCGAATCCACGGGCATCCAAGAGCGGGTTTTCATGTTCGTAATCCCAGATTGCGCCCGGGGCGGGAAGTCCCGTGTAGTGCCCGATCACAGAGATAGAACCGCTCACCGGATCGGCGGCAGAATTGTCCTTCGCCGCGATGCCGAACTCGGTTTCCGTGCCAAGCACTCGCGAGCGATTTGTCGGTGTCTGTTTGGGCATACGAGATGGTTACAGATAGTGGCCGGTGGTCACTGTTTCTATTTGCCGAGACTCAGCCGGCCCGCCGCTGATCGTCCGAATATGAATGATCTTCTCGCCTTTCTTCCCGGCGACCTTCGCCCAGTCGTCCGGATTGGTCGTATTGGGAAGATCTTCGTGCTCTTTGAACTCCTCACGGATGGCGCGGATCAGATCGTCCGACCGGAGGCCGGCGCCCTCCTGTGCAATCACCCGTTTCACGGCAAACTTTTTAGCGCGCGAGACGATGCCTTCGATCAATGCGCCGCTGGCGAAATCTTTGAAATACAGCACTTCCTTTTCGCCGTTGGCATAGGTGACTTCGATAAACTTGTTTTCCTCGCTGGACGCATACATCCTGTCCACAGTCAGGGACGTCAACCATTCCACGAGCGCCCGCCGGTCGCCCCCATGCCGCTCCAACTCATCCTGGGCAAAAGGGAGATCTAAAGACACGTATCTGGAGAAGATGTCCCGCGCGGCGGCGGCATCCGGCCGTCCCACTTTGACTTTGACATCCAACCGTCCGGCGCGAAGCACGGCGGGATCGATCAAATCCTGCCGGTTGCTGGCCCCGATGACGATCACGTTGCGCAGGCGCTCCACCCCATCGATTTCCGAGAGAAACTGCGGCACGATCGTGGACTCGATGTCGGACGAGATGCCGGTTCCTCTGGTTCGGAACAGCGCGTCCATCTCATCGAAAAAGACGATCACCGGATGGCCGTCTTCCGCGCGTTCCTTCGCCTTCTTGAAGACCTCACGCACCTGCCGCTCCGATTCACCGACATACTTGTTGAGCAGTTCAGGCCCTTTGACGTGGAGAAAATAACTCCGGATCTCTTTGCCCGCGCGATCGCCCAATTTCTTAGCGATCGAGTTGGCGACGGCCTTGGCGATGAGCGTTTTGCCACAGCCGGGAGGACCGTAGAGCAACACGCCCTTCGGCGCGCTCAGTTTGTACTCGGAGAAGATCTGTGGATGGAGGAAGGGCAATTCGACCGCGTCGCGCACATGCTCCAATTCCTTTTGGAGCCCCCCGATCTGTTCATAATCGACATCTGGCACTTCCTCCAAGACCAGCTCTTCCGCTTCCGACTTGGGCAATTTCTCGATCACATACCCGGAACGGGGATCGTACAAAAGATGATCGCCGACGCTCAATCGTTCGGCGAGCAACGGGTCGCCCAGATCCGCGACCTTCTCCTCGTCGAAATGGAGCGTGACCAGCGCGCGCCCCCCGTCCAACACGTCCTTCAAGCGCACCACCTCGCCCTGGCTGTCGAATCCTTTGATCTCGATGACGTTGAGCGCCTCGTTCAGAACGACTTCCTGCCCCTTCCTCAGTTGCGGCCCCTTGATGGAAGGATGCACGTTGACTTTCATCTTTCGCCCAGACACGTAGACGTTGCCCGTGCCGTCTTCGTTCATGCCGGAAAAAATCGCGTAGGTCGACGGCGGCGCTGTCAGTTTTTCCACTTCGGCGCGCAAGGCCTCGATCTGCGCCTTCGCATCCTGAAGCGCGGTGACGAGCTTTTCATTCTGCTTGTTGGCTTGGTCGAACTGATGACGAGACTGATACAGGCGGCGAAGCTCTTCCTCCATCGACTCGATTTGGGCGCGAAGCTTGTCGATCTCGCGGGCGCGCTCGTCGTTCTTGTGAATCATGTCCGTCTCACCTTCAGGCAACCGCAGTGTGGTCTTCTTGACGGAGTCTCTGGCGGACCGAAGCCGGCGTGACTGGCCTTTGCTGTCTCCCATCGCAATGCTCAGGAGATCAGCGCACCGCCGGTTAAGAGCGAATACGTATGCATGAGCGGGATTCTAACACCCGACCTAGGGGTGGTCAACTGAACGGGACTATCGTACGCGCTGCAATGCTACGGCTGCAGCGCATCCGCCAGCTCTCTCGTCGCAGCGGCGGCATCATCGCGATCAAGAATCGATCCGATGACCGCGACTCCATGCGCGCCTGCTCGAAGAACATCGGGCACGAACGCGCGCGTGACACCGCCGATCGCAAACACCGGAACGGCCGACCGGCTGCAGACCTCGGCAAGCTGTTCCAGTCCAACCGGAGATCCGAACTGCCGCTTCGAGGGCGTGTCGAAGATTGGGCCGAACAGCACATAGTCTGCGCCTTCCCCATTCGCTTCTTGGACTTCCGCAAGAGAATGTGTCGAGATCCCGATCAGACGATCGGCGCCGGCCAGCCGGCGAACAGCTGAAATCGGCAGGCTATTCGCGCGGAGATGCACTCCATCCAAATTCAGCGCCAGCATCAAATCCACACGATCGTTGATGATCAAGGGAACGGCGCGCCGCGATGTGATCGATCGAATCTCTTGCGCCAGCAGAAGCAACTCACTCGTCGACAGGTCACGCTCCCGCAGTTGGACGGCAGGCAACCCGGCATTGACAGCCTGTTTGAGAACCGAAGGTAGCGAGCGACCGCGCGTCCGGTGACGATCGGTTACAAGGAGCAAGCGAAAATTAACGGGAGGCATACCTAATACGCGTACGGCGTGAGGCGTCAGGGGTGAGGGGTTCCAGAAGAATTGCTTTCCCTTCCTCTCGACCGTTCTTCACCCCTTACTCCTTGCCACTTACTACTTACCAGCTCTACAGCATGCCTTCGATCGGACTGCTGGCCGTCGCATAGAGTTTCCTGGGAATCCGGCCGGCCTTGTAGGCCAGACGGCCGGCCCAGACCGCGTATTTCATGGCTTCAGCCATGGAAATAGGGTCCTGCGCGCCGGCAATGGCCGTATTCATGAGCACTGCGTCGGCGCCATATTCCATCGCCAAGGCCGCATCGGACGCAGTCCCCACACCGGCATCGACGATGATTGGGACTTTGACGGTCTCCATAATGATTTTCAGATTGTAGGGGTTGCGAATGCCAAGCCCAGACCCGATGGGCGCAGCCAGCGGCATGACCGCGGGACAACCGATATCCACCAGCTTCTTCGCGACGATTGGATCGTCATTCGTATACGGCAGCACGATGAACCCTTCTTTGATGAGAATCTTGGCTGCTTCGATCAATCCCGCCGTATCGGGAAACAACGTCTTCTCATCGCCGAGCACCTCAAGCTTGATCAAATCGGAAACACCGGCTGCCCGCGCCAGGCGAGAGTACCGCACCGCATCCTCCACCGTGTAACAGCCGGCCGTATTGGGCAAAATCGTATACTTCTTAGGATCGAGATAGTCGAGCAAGTTGTCCTTCGAGCGATCGGTGATGTTGACGCGGCGCACCGCGACGGTCACGACGTCGGCGCCCGATGCCTCGATGGCTTTTTGCGTTTCGACGAAGTCCTTGTACTTGCCTGTCCCAACCCACAACCTCGACTTGAACTCACGTCCCGCAATAATCAGTCGATCATCCGCCATGGTACCCTCTTAAAAATGATCCGCCGCCGATAAAACCCAGGATCTCCACTCGATCACCGTCCTGCAGCGGACGTTGCGCGAATACCGCACGATCGAGAATTTCGAGATTCAACTCCACCGCCACACGTTCGGCCTTGACCTCCAGATCGCGCAACAAATCAGCCACCGTTGCGCCGGTACGCCAATCTCTGGCCTCGCCGTTCACGTGGATTCGGATTGTCTCCTGCATGCCCCTCATCCTATGGGACGAGAATTCGCCTTGTCAATCAAGACACCCCTTGCCCGGAAGCCCCTGAGAGTCGCACAATAGGCAGACCGAACACGATCATGCACGAGAACAATCAACGGCTGGCAGAAAT
>JAOUEB010000198.1 GCA_029858925.1 Nitrospira sp. | reverse complement strand
CGATTGAGACCTGGAGTTGTTGGGTCAAACGTCTGACATATGCCTCGCCGTCCTTCATTTTGGATTCAAGGTTCATCTGGGCTTCTTCGCTCTCGCGGCGCCGATCTTCCTGATTCCTGATGCCTTGAATCCATGTCGACAAGTCTCCGGGACCCAATTGCGGAGGCTCGGGCACCGCACTTCCCGTTTCGAGGGCATTCATCGCCGGCTTCAGCCATTCCATAAACAGCATCACCTCGTTCAGTTTCACATCGAGAGCGGCTGACTGCGTCGTCGACGTTCTTCCATCAGACGAAGCATTAGGACTCGTCGAAGTTTGAGTCGTTTGGGTGGCCTTCGTTTTTTGCGATTGCCGAGGCTGGACCCAGCGGTGATACTCAAGCAACACCGCGATGCAGTGGCGGCACATTGGTTCTTCCGGAAGGGCGCACGAACATTTGGAAACGAGGTGGCCGTCTTTCAGTCGGATAGTTTGTTCATAGAGGCCGGAATTCCCGATCACCGCCGAAGAAATTTGGGAATCATCTGCCTCGACAATACGAACACGGTTCTCCGTCAGATACTGGCGGCCAATGTTGAAGGCATTCGTATTGGATACAGATTGAATCATCTGTGGGTCCAACAAGCCCAGCCGTTCAGCGCTGCAGGGTATCTTGTTTCGCATTTTCAAGGACTGAGATCTCCGCTGCTAGACTAGCCCACCCTATTCATGACTCTTCTGCTGCAATCGTCCGTCTCTGCGAACCGAGACGCTGCCGATCCACCGTTGCAGCAAGCCTTCGGCCGGCGGGCTCGCTCCTCGGACCCTCGACGTACTGCACGAATACGCCTTAGGGCCTTCAGGCTCCGCGCGCCGGTCTCACGACGCGGCTTGACGAATTCGCTACGAACCGCCATGAGTCATCCGGGCTAGTAAACAATTTACCGTAGTGTGCTCGGACGGGGTAGGACTGTCAAGAACTGACGACTTTGCTTTCCGGTACCGCGCACCCGTTGGTAGAACGGCTACAAGCGGCTGAAACGCGCCTATCGACAGCGTTGGGGTGGGCCCTTCGCGCTCATTGGGGTCAGCCAGATATAGTCCGCGATCTTGGCTCGCACAAGCTCCTGCACCTCTTCGATTCGACTCTCGTCAAACGAGGTCATATAAATGGTCGTGTACTTCACCTGGTTCGAAAGCCGCCGGGCTACCCGCATCGGTACCGGGAGTGCATATTGAATATGGCCTCCTCCCGTATAACTCACGATGACGCTGCGAGCTCCGCTGGTGTCTCGGCGTAGTTCTTCAAGTCTGGCGGTCAGGGTCTTCGCCATCCCTTCGTCACGGACCATCGAGGCCTCGTACATCGGTTGAATATGCTCGACGGCTCCCCCCCCGTGGCATCGCTGAAGCTGATCGACAATGCGCGCGCGATAGGCAGGATCGTCGACGATCTCCTCTTGGTGCATTCCCCATTGCGTCCATTCCGGCTCTTGG
Organism: Nitrospira sp.; assembly: GCA_029858925.1. Classification (GTDB taxonomy): domain Bacteria; phylum Nitrospirota; class Nitrospiria; order Nitrospirales; family Nitrospiraceae; genus Nitrospira_D. The sequence goes on along the minus strand of JAOUEB010000198.1, from coordinate 2,750 downwards.
CGGACCTGCTCCAGACCGAACTTGACGACACGCCGAATCAAGGGTTTTGGTGGGTTCATGGCGCGGATCGACAGGTGCTGGTCCCGCGCGAACACGACCAGCGGTTCATAGGCTTCAAATGCGCCACCCCAGTTTTGAGTCCATCGGACCTGTTCGAGGAATTCGCCTCGACCGGACCGGTGATTCGACACATATTCATCCAGTGCAGATTGGCCATCCCACCCGAACATCTCCATGCCGATCGTGGGCCGGATACCGTCTGAGACCAACCGATCGAGTATTTTAAGCGCAGCGTCGATGTGATGTTTGTTGAAATGTTCTTCGCCCAGATAAATGATCTCGTAGCTCTTCAAATCCGTGAGCCATTCGGGAGTCGATAAGGCGCGGCCGGTCTGTGCGTCAATGACCTGCCAAGGTTGCCAGCCCCTCGGGTGATCGGAACCGATGGCCGTCTGATGTCCGGGTGCACAGCCTGTCAGGGCGACAAGGGCGCAGAGGGCAAGTCCAAGTCGACATATCGGCCAATTCCATTGAGCCTTCACGCTAAACAAGCATTGTATGAACATGGTCAACTCCTATCATACTGATCGGAGGCGGACAAGTTGTTCGGCTTGACGGAGCGGTAAAAAGGACACTATATCTCCAAGAATTGGTTCTTGCCTCTCCCATTTTGAAATGGCCGATAGGTTGCTGATGAGTTTTGAACCCCATTCGCTCGATGAATTCCGACGGCTCATCAGCCGGCGCGCGAGGCAGCTTCCTACCCAGTGGGAAGCCTCCAAACGATTGATCGAAAAACAAGAGTTCCCTACGACGGTGGCCCAACTTCTTCATCTGATCCTCAAGAAGGATCTACCGGATGCGATCAAGGAACCGCTGATCCGTGTTTTCCAACCGCAGCAGGCGGAACGAGTCCAAGACCTCAACGCGGAGTTACTCAAGGCACTCACCGGACTCCCGCCCGCCAAAGCCCTGCGCGCCCTCTGTATCTTTTTTGAACTTATAGCCCGTCCCGGTTCACAGTGGCCTGTTCTTACGATGCCGAGCGAGGCGATTGAAGCATACGTCCGTCATTCCGCCAATCCATTTGATCTCTTGCGCGAGGCTGAGGTGGCATCGGTCTTGGATCTCGGCGCCGGCGACGTGTCCTTCGCCGACGAATTGGCGGAGCTGTATGTCTCTCATTTACAAGCGCAGAATCGCAGCCTTGTCCTCCATTGCTTGGATCGCCTCGATCCCCGTTCCAAACTGGGCGGGCCCCTGCATCCTCATCAGGACAGGTTGCGGGCGTTGCGGGACAAAGCAGGGGCTACGTTTGCCTTTTTCGGCAATCAGGACATGTTTGCCCTGAACCATTTAGACGAAACCGGCAAACTGGCCCCACGATACACGATCGTCACCTGTTGGGCGCCAGCCACGCCCACCTTCGCCTATGAGCCATCCAGACTGTCTCAATCGATTATTGCCGATGATCTTTCCAGCACGAAGGGGGCATCCGAGCTATTCCGATTCCAAGGGGAGCCAGCGCTGGAAGTCCGGCACGGTGAACGGCGGTTGCTTTTCCCCCCCTGGAAGTTTGAGATTATCGGCCCTCTTGCCCTCCTGAATCTGATGGCACAACGCGGCTCCCTCTGTGTTCTCGGCGCCGTGGACAATCAGGTATTTTGGGAGCTTCTGGCGCAACTACTCGACGAACCTCGCTATCGACCTCAAGACCAGCTCTTTACCGCCGCCAGTCTTCCGGAGATCTTCGGTGAACTGTATGAAACACTGAATCGGCTGCCAATCGGTGACTCGGTCGAGCTAGCCGATCTGGGCGCTCTTCGACGCCCATTTCTTTCTCCAGGCCCCGTCGCCTCCCAGAGCCGTGCCGCAGGCGCATTTCGGTATGTCCAGATCAGGCGAGGTGCGACCTTCCCGGGCGTTCCAGCCGGCAATACTGCGAGAAGATTCTCTGCGATGGTCGAGGAACTTCCTCCGTGGTTCCTCACACTCGTCCCTTCATAACAATACCCCTGGCATTCCCTGGCCGACAGATATTCATTTCTGCCAAGTTTTCACCTGTCAGGAGTCATTGCCATGACTGTCGCGTAAAAGAGACGATAAATTGACCACCCTCAGACCCTTTGTTAGACTTCGAGGCCATCCACTCAATGACTGATTTCACCAAGCGACAGGCACTGGCCTCATGATGAATAACACGCAAGCGATTCGATCGATTCAGGATAATATTTCGCGCGTGATCAAGGGCAAGCCACTCGTCATCGAAATGACGGTCGTGGCCCTCTTGGCTCGCGGGCATCTGCTTCTCGAAGACGTGCCCGGTGTCGGAAAAACAACGCTTGCTCATAGCCTTGCGCGGTCACTGGACTGCTCCTTCAAACGCATTCAGTTTACGAGCGACCTGCTTCCATCGGACATCGTGGGCGTGTCGATTTTCAATCGTCAGAAACAGGCGTTCGAATTCATGCCCGGTCCCATTTTTGCAAACATTGTATTAGCCGACGAGATTAATCGGACCACACCGAAAACACAAAGCAGTCTTTTGGAGGCGATGAGTGAGGCCCAGATTTCTGTCGACAATCAGACCCATCCATTGAGTCAGCCGTTTATGGTGATCGCAACTCAAAACCCATCAGAGTATCACGGCACATTTCCGCTGCCGGAGTCACAGCTCGACCGGTTTCTCATGCGGCTTCGTATCGGCTACCCATCACCGGATGAGGAGCGGAAGGTGCTGGATCGAGCTC
>JAOUEB010000197.1 GCA_029858925.1 Nitrospira sp. | reverse complement strand
TGTAGCCAAGCGCCCCGAGTGCGGCAACGGCCCGCATGACGTTGTCCGGAATCAACTGGATGACGAAGCCGGCATCCTTGGTAAAGCAAAGATAGCCATGGGCATTCACCGCAAGCCCGCCGGCGACCAGATACGGGACGCCGCCATCGTTGTGAGCGCGCGGACGGCGAGGCCTGCTTCATCGCCCACCCGGCTGTCGCCGCGTCAAGGAAAGACACCCACCCTTTGTTTCACGCAATCCTCACCCGCCGACTCACCAATGGGTGCCGGAAAGACTCGACCCCATCATGATGCATCGGACACGCAATCCCAAGAACGACCCTCATGCTGCCCACAACACGGCCTGTTATAAGTCAATACACATGCCTGCCAATTGTTGTTGCTAAAATCGCGGGTATTGACTCCGTAGAGTTTGTATAGTGAGAGGCATGTTTGTATATTCACAGTTAGAGGGTCATCTGTTATGCGCAAGCTATTGCTCTCACTGTTACTCTTGACGATTCTATTGATATTCAGTGGAGGCCTCTGGCTGGGATACGACGTGTATACGACGGGCTTTAGTGCCAAGGTCGAGCCGCATCGGATCGAGGTGGCCTTGGTTCGCCAATTGCGTCGCTTGGCTATTCCGAACGAGATCCGTGACATGCCCAACCCTGTCCCGATGAGTCCGGCCGTGTTGATAGAATCGCTCGAGCATTTTGCCGACCATTGCGCAATCTGCCATGGCAATAACGGCAGCGGCGAAACCCGAATCGGAAAGAACGTGTTTCCAAGAGTACCGGACCTCCGTCTGGAGGACACCCAGTCGATGTCCGACGGAGAACTGTTCTTCATGATCCACAACGGCATCCGCTTCACGGCGATGCCGGCCTGGGGAGAAGGCGAGATGGATCAAGACACGGGGAGCTGGAAGCTGGTGCATTTCATACGGCATTTACGGCAGCTGACCCCCGAGGAACTGGACCGCATGAAATCGCTGATTCCCAAGCCGCACCATGATGCCAAAGGCGGCGAGCACGCTCATTAGACCCCTCAGCCCCCTCTAGGAGCCTGTCCGACATTGCCTTCGTAGCGAGGCGAAGGAGGCGCGGCCAGATGCAAGGCCGCAGGATCGGAAAAACCGGAAGCGTATTCGCTGGAATACGTTGAGGATTTTTTCGGGCCGAGAACGACGCAGATGGTCATGCATCGTTCGCCCCAGTAGAACGGTCAATGTCGGACAGGCTCCTAGCCCGCATGATTCATGACGGTTCGTGGCCCCTTCGACAAGCTCAGGGTCCCGAGCACAGTCGAGCCTTTGGCCCCGCTCTGGCTCGACCCCGAGCGATGCCGAGGGGTCGGGGGACGAAATCGCCTGGAACCCTGTTCGCGTGAAGCGTGACGAGCAGGACCAAAAGAGAGAGTGTCTCCTCTGTGTTTGCGAGATACAGTTCGCGAGATACGAGCGACGCAGATCGCAGCGGCGGATCGGCTGCGTCTCGACGGAGGAGCTACATCCGGTTCATGGAACGGCCCAATACTTCGAGGCCGGATGGACAGCCTGTGAGTCATGCGCTACCCTTACCACCGTGTTCGAGCTGTATCACCTGCTCTATCTGGCGTTTTTCAAACACCAGGACGGCCCGCGCATACCTTATCCCGCCTTGGACTGAGAACCTCCGGCATCCCATACTGCGACGCCCTCGGTTTCGGCCCGCTCCCATTTGTCCGTCTTTGACCATGCTCCTGCCGACCCAGTCAAACAGCCACTCCCGGCCAAAGCGCTGGAGTAGTCCGGTAACGTAGCGGGTAATCATACAGCGTCCACGGCAGAATGATGACGACCTTGGATCGAAGGTTGAGAACGGGTGGAGCCCTGAAGAAACGATGCCGTACGTGCACCCGCAACAAACAGCGTCACATCCTGCAATACGACGCAGGACTGACATCATGCCTGGAGGGTCACGAACGTTGGATCGGTCGAAGGACAGTCGGCGGAGCACGAGGGAGGGGAACGTCTCAACAGCCCTTGAACTTCTTTGTGAGGCACTCTTTCGAGAGCCGCTTGGCTTCGGTCACCTGCGCGGGAGTCATGCGCTGTGCGACATCATCCCGGTTGGCTTCAGCCTGCTTCTGCTCGTCGCCCTTCAAATGGACTGCGGCGATATTCACCCACATATAGGCCCGCACTAAGTCTTGCGGCACGCCCAAGCCGGCGAAATAGAGTTCCGCAAGATTGTTCTGCGCCAAGGCATGCCCCTGGGCCGCCGCTTTTTCGTACCACTGCCTGGCCTGCACATAGTCCTTCGGCACGCCTTTTCCCTCGGCATACAGCCCCCCAAGATTGTTCTGGGCTTCCGCGTTGCCTTCGGCTGCCTGGGTTTCTAGATCCTTCGCCGACATTTCAGGGCCGTCTTTTGGATATGCGGCGCCCTGCTCAACGGGAAACAGGAGTACGATCAAGATGATGGTAAGAGAAAGACCTCGCATGGGGCCGCAGTATGGCGTGGAGCGATGGAGCGCGTCAAGAGTGAGCGGGCAGGCTCAGGACTTTTTTTCATGGGAACACCTCTGCTAGTATGGATTCGTTCAGGGTCGTGAATTGCAGACTGCTTCTGCTGATTCAAAACTGACTGTCATCGAGACCGAAGGAAGGAGTGCGACAGATATGGCGGATGTTGCTTGTGTGACCTGCGGACAAACGGGAACAGCGATCACCGCTCCCCTATTTCTCGGCAAGCTCGAAGCAGAGATCAAGGCCAAAGTCTGCGCCGACTGCTGGAAGAAGTGGGAAGGGATGCGGGTCATGGTCATCAACGAATATCAGGTCAACCTGGGCGATGAAAGCGGTCGCGACCTCGTCCGCAAGCAGATGAAGGCGTTTTTGAAATTGGGCGAGCAGGCCGACTCGTCGAAGGTGGCGGAAAACTTCCGTCCACCCGCGAGCTGATTGCCGGACACATGAATAGGCTGAGGTCGAGGTTACAGAAGAGCAACGATCTGATTTGCCTCGGCTCAGCCTCGACCGAAATCTTGACCGTCGAGAATCTGGCTGTTGTTTTCAACATCCTGCCAGTACTTTTCCCTGTGTTGTCGCCGAGTTCGTTGACAGCACGAATTCGAAAATGATACATTCCTCCATTCTTCCCCATCTTTTTTCTAAAGCGCGGGAACAAGAAGATCATCGGAGCCTGGGCATGATTACGCAGATGCAGGTCAAGGGGTTGATGTTCGACCCCTATAATAACGCCTATATTGTGATCTTACGGGATGAGGATCAGACGGACATGCTTCCCATTTGGGTCGGCAAATCGGAGGCCAGTTCGATCAGTCTGGCGCTTGAGAGTGTGGCTCCTCCCCGCCCGATGACACACGATTTCATGAAGGCCTATCTCGATGCGGTCGATGCCAAGGTCATTAGTGTGGTGATTACCGACTTGAACGAGAACACCTACTTTGCCAAGATCCATCTGACCTATGAAGACTCGGAATACACCGTGGATTCAAGACCCAGCGACGCCATCGCGCTCGCGCTCCGATCGGAAGCTCCGATTTTCGCGAATGAGTCGGTCATCCGAAAGCAAAGCTCGGAAGAACTCGATCAGTGGCTGGAAAACTTGAAACCGGAAGACTTTGGAAAACTGGATTCCTGATTAGGCGCGCGCATGATGCCGGACGAGACACCACAATCCGCAGAACCGTTGATCGAACTGACCGTCAACCGGGTCGTGGAAGATCCCAACACGGACACGAGAATTCTTGTCCTCTCACGCACCGATGGGACGCCGGATCATTTTATGATTTGGGTCGGGGCCTCGGAGGGCGAGTCGATCCGGAGAGCGCTGGATACTTCGGTCACGCCCCGCCCCATGAGCCACGATTTGGTCAGGAGCTTCGGGGAGCACCTTGGGATTACCACGGAGCGAGTCGTTATCAGGGACGTGAAGAGCAGCACCTATTTCGCCACCGTCTATCTTGAGAACAAAGGTGCGACGAGGACCATCGATGCCAGGCCCAGCGACGCCATCGCGTTGGCCCTCCGCTGCCACGCCCCGATTTATGCCACGCCGGATGTCTGGAGACGACGCACCGGCCAAAACCTGGACGCATGGCTGAACAAACTCGAGACCAAGAATATCGGAGCGCAGGAAGTTTAGTATCCATCAAGTCAGTTCATTCTTAGGAGAAGTGGAGACCGTGCTATGACATATCTTGAAAAACCAGCCAACGTGAAAGAAACCTGGCATCTGGTAGA
>JAOUEB010000196.1 GCA_029858925.1 Nitrospira sp. | reverse complement strand
ACGGCGCCCCTTTGCACGCTGGCTGCACAAGAGCGGGTCAAACTCAAACAAGGCTGCTAACCTCTCGAAGCGTTCCACCTCTCTCACTTCTTAGATAATGATGCTCGCCTCGAAATCAACGAGGTCATGACGACCAGGCCCTGTGGATAATCGCCCCACCACTAGGAAAGATGTCGGCGAAATCACTCCTTTAGTGATGAGAACGCCGAGTTCTGTTTGGTCTATCTGGTCTGTCTGGTGCGAAGAGCGGGAATGGCGGGACTGGCGGGAAACGTCAGTCTGTCTGGTCTATTTGGTCTGTCTTGTGCGGGGCGCATGGGAATGGCAAGACGGGCGGGAGCGAATGCGATACCTGGTTATGTCGCTTTGAATTCGGCGATCGCGAATTTTCTCTTGCCGACCTTTAGACGACGGATCTGATTGAGATCGAAGGCAATGAGCTTGTCCGGATTGGATTCTTTCTCGCCATCCACCTCGACTCCGCCTTGAACGATCAAGCGTCTCGCTTCCGCGTTGCTCGTGACCAACCCGGTCTGGGCAATGAGCTTGATCAGCTTGATACTGCCTGCTCCAGACTCAGCCCTCTCCTGCATATCGTGGACGGCCAGGATCAGATGTGTGTCCGGCTGATCGGGAAATTCCTGCTTCTGGAACTTCTGTTGAAACTCGGCTCGCGCCTGCCTGCCCGCCTCAACGCCGTGATAACGTCCGACGAGCAGCTCGGCCAATGACTGCTTGGCTTCCATCGGGTGCAGCGCCTTGACGCGGCCGAGGTCTTCCGTGGTGAGCAACTCATAGTAGCGATGCATGAGCACGTCGCTGATCGACATCACCTTGCCGAACATGTCGCCTGGTTTATCCTCCAGCGCAATGTAGTTGCCCACGCTCTTGCTCATCTTCTTGACGCCGTCGGTCCCCTCCAGCAGCGGCATCGTAATCACGACTTGAGGCTCCTGCCCATAATCGCGCTGCAATTCCCGTCCGACTAAGAGATTGAACTTCTGATCCGTCCCGCCCAGCTCCACGTCCGCCTTCATCGCGACAGAGTCGTAGCCCTGCACCAGCGGGTAGAGAAACTCGTGGACGCTGATCGGTTTCTGCGCATGGTAGCGTTTCTGAAAATCGTCCCGTTCCATCATCCGCGCCACGCGATAATGCGCGGCCAGTTCGATCAATCCACCAGCCGTCATCGGCCCCATCCAGCGGCTGTTGAATTCGATGATGGTTTTCTCCGGATCAAGAATCTTGAAGATCTGCCGCTGATAGCTCTTGGCATTCTCCTGCACTTGGTCTTTCGTGAGCGCTTTGCGTGTCTCGGAGACGCCGGTCGGATCGCCGATCATGCCGGTAAAGTCGCCGATCAAGAACAGGACTTGATGGCCGAGATCTTGGAAGTGTTTCAGTTTGTGAATCAGCACGGTATGCCCCAAATGAAGATCAGGAGCAGTCGGGTCGAATCCCGCCTTGATCCGCAGGGGGCGATTTTCTTTCACGGCGCGCGTGAGTTTGGCTTCCAACTCGATCGGGTGGATCACTTCAACGGCGCCACGCAAAATGAGATCCAGCTGCTGCTTCACGTCGTTCATAACGGTCGCTTCTCCGCTTTGCCTGTCGTATCTGCTGTTGCCACTGTGACCAACGGCTTGAGTTGGTCGAATTTCTTGGCGCCGATTCCCGCCACCTCACGCAAGTCTTCAACCGTCTGAAATCGCCCCACCGATTTTCGATAGGCGATCACCCGTTCAGCGAGCACCACTCCGATGCCCGGCAGCGACTCCAACTCTTTCGCGGTGGCGCGATTGAGATCCACGACTCTATGAGTCGCCGTCCCGCCGGTAACAGTGCCACCCTTTACCGCTCCGGACTCCGCTGCCATCAGCTTCTGATCGGCCTGACTGGGCCTGCTCGGTTCAGCATTAGCTGTGACCGGAGAAAGCGCCGGCGCGACCTTCGAGTCATCCACCGACGCCGTATTATTCGATGGAGCGTCCGGCACCTGCCAGCCGATCCAGAACAGGACTCCTAGCGTCACGGCCAGCATGCCGAACTTCATCAGGAGGGATCGGGTCATACTCCCGCCTTTTTTCTGACTTGATGGATTGCAGCCCCCCCGGCGTCTTCCATTGCTTCCAACATGCCTTCAGCCAAGGTCGGATGGGCATGGATCATACCGGCCACTTGTGCGACCGTCATCCCCATCTGCATCGCCAGCGCCGCTTCGTGAATCAGATCAGCCGCATGGGCTCCGACAATGTGCACACCAAGGATCTTGTCGGTGGCTGCATCGGCAATGACCTTGAAAAACCCCGTGATATCACCCGTCGCTTGCGCCTTTCCAAGAGCCGCATATCGAAACCGTCCGACCTTCACGCCTTGGCCTTGGTTCGCCCCCGCCGCCTGCACCCGCTCCCTGGCCTGTTGCTCCGTCAACCCGACTCGGCCGACTTCCGGCAGCGTGAAAATGCCGGCTGGAATCACCTCGTAGTTGATCCGCGCAGGATGGCCGAGAATATTCTCCACCGCCACCTTTCCCTGCGCCGATGCCACATGGGCCAGCATCGCCTTGCCGACGACATCGCCGATGGCATAGACGCCGGGAACATTGGTCTCCATTCGCTCATCGACGAGCACTTCACCGCGCCGGCCCATCGCCACACCCACATGGTCCAGTCCAATGCCCTGCGACTGAAAGCCCCGTCCGATGGAAATGAGCAGTACCTCGGCCTCAACCATGGTCTCGTCCGCCATCGAGATGGCGAGCGCATCGGCTGTGTGATCGACCCGTTTGATCGTCGTGCCGGTCTGTACTTCGACCGACCGCTTCTTCAGCTCCCGCTCCATGAGGACAGAGACTTCCTCGTCTTCCAGCGGCAGCACCCTTGGCTGCAACTCGACCATAGTCACCTGGGTCCCCAGTCCACTGAAATAGGTCGCGCATTCACAGCCTTCGACACCGCCGCCGAGAATGACCATCCGTTTGGGGATCGCCTCCAGATCCAGCGCCTCCTTGCTGGTGATGATCCGCTTCCCGTCTATCGGAAACTGCGCCGGCTGTGGCCAGGAGGAGCCGGTCGCAATGATGACGGCATCGGCCTCCACCGTCCGTTGTGCGCCATCCGGCCCAGTCACCACGATCGTCTTGGCATCCGACAACTCGCCACGGCCTTCCACGACATCGATGTTCCAGGCCTTAAAGAGCGTCGCAATCCCCTTGACCAACCCTGCGACTACTTTATTTTTCCGCGCGACCATGCGGGCTAGGTCATACCGAGCAGGCCCGGCCAGCACTAAGCCAAGGTCCTCCGCTTTTTTCAGCTTCTCACCGAGTTCGATGACGGAGAGGAGCGTTTTACTGGGAATACAGCCCCAGTTGAGACAGACCCCGCCGAGCGCGTGACGCTCGACGACCGTCACGCGGGCGCCAAGCTGCGCCGCGCGGATCGCCGCGACATAGCCGCCCGGTCCGGCGCCGAGAATCGCGATGTGTGTTGGGACTGCCATATTGGGTAGCGGTTCAAACTGAGGTCATGCACGCGCGCGATGGGCCACCCCTCAACCGTGGCCTCGGCTTACACCCGCACTGCTCATCAATGCTTCTGGCTGGCAAGGAACGTGTCGTATTGGGCGGCAGTCATCAGTTGCTCGACTTCTGAGGGAACAGCAAGGTCGATGACGGCGATCCATCCCTTTCCGTAGGGGTCCGAATTCACGACTTCAGGATGGTCTTTGAGATCTGTGTTGATCTTGGCGATGGTTCCACTGACCGGCGTATAGATCGTGGACGTCGTCTTGGTGGATTCCACTTCGCCGATCTGCTGCCCGACCTTTACGGAAGCCCCAACCTTGGGAAGATCCAGAAACACAATGTCGCCCAAGGCGTCCTGCGCGAAGTGGCTGATGCCCACGGTCGCCTGATTGCCGTTGAGCCGAACCCATTCATGTTCCTTGTGGTATCTCAAATCGGATGGAATCATGGACCCTCTCCTTTGCCCTGTGGAAATGATTCGATTGTCTCGACGGTCACGCAAGAACCGGCAGGCTCCCGGCTATCTCAACCTGAACCTGTAAATGGTGGGGATCGTAGTGGGCCTGGTCTGGTTTTGTCAAGGAATGGTCTGGACAGATTCGGTGTGAATGACCCTGTTCCAGCGGCCGAATTCGGCCAGATTGGCGATCGACCGATTGAACTCCTCCATCGCAACAGGACGGGTTGCCGTCTTCACGGAGAGTCCGATC
>JAOUEB010000195.1 GCA_029858925.1 Nitrospira sp. | reverse complement strand
GCAAGACCGTCGGCTCCGGCGTCGTGACGGAAATCTTGGCGTAAACGGACGCAACGCGTCAGCCGGGACAGACGGGCAGACGAATTGGGCGATTGACGAATAACGAGGATTACACGGGGGTTGCGAGTGAAGGTGGATCAGCGAATCAGAATCAGGCTGCGCGGGTTTGATTACCGAGTGTTAGATCAGTCGGTGATGGAAATCGTCGAAACTGTTCGGCGTAGCGGAGCCAAAGTGGTCGGTCCTATACCGCTTCCAACGAGGATTGAGAAGATCACCGTTCAGCGATCGACGCATGTCGATAAGAAGTCCCGTGAACAGTTCGAGATACGCACGCACAAGCGGTTGCTGGATATCATGGAGCCCACTCCGGAAACGATGGACTCGCTGATGAAGCTGAATTTGGCCGCCGGCGTGGATGTGGAAATCAAGTTGTGAGGAAGGATAAGGCTAAGGCTGGGCGCGATCTTAGCCGCGCGGTGAGCGAATGACGAACGGATTGCTTGGAAAAAAATTGGGGATGACGCAGGTCTTCGACCAGAATCGTTTGACGCCGGTGACGGTGATCGAGGCGGGTCCTTGCCGCGTGGTCGTCGTGAAGACTAAGGAGCGCGACGGCTATGAAGCGGTTCAGCTCTCCTTCGGCGAGGTCAAGGAAAGTAAACTTTCAAAAGCTGAACTTGGCCATCTTAAGAAGAATAAAGCCCCGGCCAGCCGGGTGTTGCGAGAGTTTAAGAAAGATGGTGAGCCTACGGTCGGGCAGTCGGTCACTGTCGATATGTTCAAAAAGGGCGATTGGGTGGACGTGATCGGTGTCTCGAAGGGGAAGGGTTTTCAGGGCGTGGTTCGGCGTCACCATTATGCCGGTGGTCCGGAGTCGCACGGATCGATGTTCCATCGGCATCCCGGTTCAATCGGAGCGAGTTCGTATCCTTCGCGTGTGTGGAAGGGGAAGGCATTGCCCGGCCATATGGGGGCTGAGCGGGTTACGACGCAGCGATTGAAGGTTGTTGAGTCGAGGCCCGATGAGCATCTTCTCTTTGTGCGTGGAGCTATTCCTGGCGCAGCAAACGGGATTGTTGTCATTCGAAAGTCAAAGAAGAGTTAAGCCATGCCTATTGTTGACGTTGTCGATTGGCAAAACAAGAAGGTTGGAACGGTGGATCTGCCTCAGGGCGTGTTTGGGTGTGATCTCCGTGCGGCCCTGGTGCATGAAGTAGTGGTCATGCAGCGCGCCTGTGAACGTCAGGGGACGGCATCCACGCTTCGCCGTAGTGAAGTGAGTGGATCGGGTAAGAAGCCCTGGAAGCAGAAGCATACCGGGAGAGCCCGCTCTGGATCGGTGCGGTCTCCGGTTTGGCGTCACGGCGGAAGCGTGTTCGGGCCGAAGCCGAGAAGCTATGCCTATTCTATGCCGAAGCAGAAGTATCGGGCGGCTCTTCAGAGCGCCTTGTCTGCCAAAGTTGCAGAGGGGAAATTGGTGGTTCTGTCTGACATTTCGATACAACAGCCGAAGACGAAGTTGTTGGCCGAGGGGTTGGAACGACTGAGTGGTGGCGATCATACACTGGTCGTCCTTGGGAATGGACAACCAGCTGTTGTGCAGGCTGCCAGGAATATGGCCGCAGTCAAAGTGCTCAGTCCTGATCGGCTGAACGTTTACGATATCGTTCGTGCCGGAGTGGTTGTGATCTCCCAGCAGGAACTGGGACGTGTGCAAGAGGTCTGGTCGTGAAAATTGAAATGCATGCGGTTTTAGTTCAGCCACTGTTGACTGAAAAAATTACGAGCCTCCGTGAGAAGACGAATACCGTCGGGTTTATCGTCCATCCTGATGCGAATCGATTGCAGATCAAGCAGGCGGTCGAAACGCTTCTGAAGGTGAAGGTCGAAAAGGTGAATGTGCTGAACATCCGCGGGAAAATCAAACGACTCGGGCGATTTTCTGGTCGGCGTTCAGATTGGAAGAAGGCTTTCGTCACCCTTAAAAAGGGTGAGAAGCTTGAGATGTACGAAAGCGCGTAGCCAAGCTTGGTTGAGTTGTGCGTAAGAAGGTGGGATCAGAGTTATGAGTTTGAAATCATACAGACCGACATCTCCCGGCCGTCGTGGTATGACTGCGGTCACGACGGAGGAGTTGTCAAAGAAACGGCCCGAAAAGTCCCTGACATCCTTTCATATCCGAAGTGGAGGCCGAAACAACGACGGCCGTATGACCATTCGTTTTCGAGGCGCCGGGCATAAGCGGCTGTATCGAATAATCGATTTTCACCGTGACAAAGTAGGAATTTCTGCACGTGTTGAAGCGATTGAGTACGATCCGAACCGGTCAGCCCGTATTGCACTGCTCAAGTACCGAGACGGGGAAAAGCGATACATTCTGGCTCCGGTTGGGCTGGGTGTGAACGATGAAGTGCAATCTGGTCCACAGGCTGAAATTCGTCCAGGGAATGCACTCCCATTAGCCAATATGCCGCTGGGTACGACCGTTCATAATATCGAATTAAAACTTGGTAAAGGCGGGCAGCTGATTCGAAGCGCTGGAGGGTTTGCTCAGGTCATGGGCCGTGATGGAGATTATGTTCAGGTCCGTTTGAAGTCCGGAGAAATGCGGCGGATCTTGGGGACCTGCATGGCAACCGTTGGGCAAGTCGGAAATGTCGATCACGAGAATGTGACAGTTGGAAAAGCCGGGCGAAATCGATGGAAAGGGAAGCGGCCGCATGTTCGCGGAGTCGTGATGAATCCAGTCGATCATCCGCATGGCGGCGGCGAAGGAAAGTCTGGGCAGGGCAATCCGCATCCCGTATCGCCTTGGGGGTTGCCCACAAAGGGATATAAGACCAGGCAGAACAAGAAGACTGACAAGTTTATTATTGCCCGACGCAAGTCAGGAGTGCGCAATGCCTAGATCGATCAGTAAGGGTGCGTTTGTCGACGGTCATCTCCTCAAGAAAGTGGAGCGGATGAACCAGATAAAGGACCGCAAGCTGATTAAGACGTGGTCGCGAAGATCTACGGTCATTCCAGACATGATCGGCCATACGTTTGCGGTCCATAACGGGAAAAAATTCATCCCCGTGTTCGTAACCGAAAATATGGTGGGCCACAAGCTCGGTGAGTTTGCGCCAACAAGATTTTTCAAGGGGCATGGTCACGCCAGGACAGAAAAATCGGTTGCGCTGAAGTAGGAAAGTCTGGCGGTCAACAGTCAATTGTGAAGGATGTCACGGCTCGATAGGCTGGTGACCACAACGGGATCTATTACGATGACAGAAGCACGAGCCATACTACGATTCGTTCGGGTCGCGCCGCGCAAGGCAAAACCAGTGATCGACATGATCCGAGGCCAGCATGTTCCGGCGGCTTTGGCGATGCTCAAACATACGCCGAGACACGCGGCACGCGTGGTTGAAAAGATTCTTCGGTCCGCAGTGGCCAACGCCGAGCAGAAGGAAATGGGCGATAGCGAGTCAATGGTGATCTCCAAGGCTTTCGTCAATTGCGGTCCGACTTTCAAGCGTGTCCGAGCTAGGTCGATGGGGCGGGCGAACGCGATTCATAAGCGAACCAGCCATATTACGGTTGTGGTGGCGGCGCCAACGATTCAAGACAATAAGCAATAGGCACACTTTAACACGTACTGAGGCAGACGACGTATGGGTCAGAAAACACATCCAATTGGGTATCGGCTTGGTTACAATTATACCTGGAGTTCTCGCTGGTATGCCGGCAAGGATTACGCCAAGTTGCTTCATCAGGATGTCAAGATTAGGCAGATGGTGAAGGCCAAGCTCTATCACGCAGGTGTGGCCAAGGTGGAGATTGAACGGTCAGGTGATCAGACACGTGTGATCATTCACACGGCTCGCCCTGGTATTATCATCGGTCGCAAAGGCGCAGAGGTGGACAAGCTTAAGGCCGATCTTGAAAAGCAGTATGGCGGGCAAGCGTACATCACCGTTAAAGAAATTAAGAAGCCGGAACTTGCTGCGCAGTTGGTCAGCGAGAATGTCGCCGCGCAGCTTGAAAAACGAGTAGCATTCCGGAGGGCCATGAAGCGCAGTGTCCAGTCGGCACTTCGGCTTGGCGCTCAAGGGATCAAAATTATGGTGGCTGGCCGCTTGGGTGGCACAGAAATCGCGCGGACTGAATGGTATCGCGAAGGGCGTGTGCCGCTACATACCCTTCGGGCTGAAATCGATTATGGATTTGCCGAAGCGCACACAACCATGGGACAGATTGGTGTGAAGA
>JAOUEB010000194.1 GCA_029858925.1 Nitrospira sp. | reverse complement strand
TTGCACGATGTCTTCGACATGGGAGGGATTGCCGATCAGTTTCGCGCGGGCGTCCCAGACCGGCGTCATCTGTTCCACCATCTTGTCCGCCACCTGTTTCTTGCAGTCGATGCAGCCGATGGCGGCGATGCGGCAATCCTTGCTGATCTGATCCTGGACCGCAGCCGGCGAATAGATTTTGTGGAACTCGTAGACCGGACAGATGTCGGGATTACCCGGATCGGTTCGGCGCACGCGCGCCGGATCAGTCACCATGGTCTTGAGCTTCTGGCGAACGACCGGTTCCGCGTCCGACAGGTTGATCGTATTGTGGTAGCTCTTGCTCATTTTCCGGCCGTCGGTGCCGAGCACTTTGGGAAATTTGGTGAGATGTTCTTTCGGTTCCGGGAAGACCGGCATCTTGTAAATGTCGTTGAAGCGCCTTGCGATTTCGCGCGTGAGCTCGAGGTGAGGCAATTGGTCCTTGCCGACCGGCACGAAGTCGGGTTTGTACAACAAGATGTCGGCAGCCTGTAGAACGGGATAGCCGAGAAAGCCGTAGGTGCCGAGGTCCTTCTCCTTAATTTGTTCCTGCTTTTCTTTGTAGGTTGGATTGCGTTCCAGCCAGGAGACAGGGGTCATCATCGACAGGAGGAGATGCAGGATCGCATGCTCCGGGATGCGGGATTGGATGAAGACGGTGGAGCGATCGGGGTCGATGCCGGCGGCCAGCCAATCGATCAGCATCTCCCGCACGAACTCGCGTATGCGGCTCGTATCCGCGTAGTTGGTCGAGAGCGCATGCCAGTCGGCAACGAAAAAGTAACAGTCGTACTCTTCTTGTAGCGCCTTCCAGTTTTCCAGCGCGCCCAAGTGGTTGCCGAGGTGCATGAGACCGCTGGGCTGCATGCCGCTGAGAACCCGTCTGCGCGGCGTCGTCATTGGGATCCTCCCCCGAGGCCGAGTGCTGTCGATAGGATGGTACCTGAAAGACCGGAGGCAAAGGTGTTGGTGATGGTATGGATCACGCGCAGCTCCTTGTCGAAGACGATGAGGCCGACCAGAATCATCATGCCGTAGGGCTCCATGCGCATCAGTGCCATTGCCGGTTTGGCCGGAAATAGGCACGTCAAAATGCGTCCGCCGTCGAGCGGGGGGATCGGAATCAGATTGAACAGCGCGAGAAGCACGTTGATGATCACGGAATACAGGGCCATGATGGCGATTGGGCGCAGTACCAAGGTGGTCACGAGGCTCGATGAGGGATCGGTGTCAGCTTGTTGCTGGAGAGACAGGGTCGGTTCCAGCGTCACAAGAAGGGCCAAGAACAAGGCGCTGGCCACGGCAAGGAGGAGATTCATCCCAGGCCCCGCGGCCGCCGTCAGCGCCATGTCGCGCCGGGGATTATACATATTGCGAGGATCGATCGGCACCGGCTTGGCCCAGCCGATGAAAAAGCCGCCGGGCAGCAAGAGGCAAATCAACGGCACGAGAATCGTTCCGAACGGATCGATGTGAGCCAGGGGATTCATCGTGAGCCGGCCCTGAAGCTTTGCGGTGTGGTCGCCGCATTTGTCGGCTGTCCATCCGTGCGCGTATTCGTGGAGCACCATGGCGAACAGCAGCGGAAGCCCCATGTAGGAGATCGTATGGAGAATGTGCGAGAGCGAGTTCATTCGGGATCGTCCTAGGGGGCTGTCGAATACCGATGTTGCCACGGGGGACAGGTGGATCCCTGCGCCGCGCATTGAACCGCCGGGCGATACGAGAACGCAGGCGGCCGACTGTTTCAATATCCTGTCAGTTCAACTGGATGAATTTACCTTGTTTCACTTGCAGAAGAAAGAGTGGCCGGCGCAGCGTGCCGTCCGATCCGAATCCGGCTGGTCCCGCGAGGGTGGGCAGGGTTGGCTGGGTCATCAAGAATTCCTGGAGTTCTTGGCCGGAGGTGACGCCGTTGCGAATGCCTTCGATGACCGCTCTGGCTGCGTCGTACCCTTGCATCGTGAAGAGGGAGGGGGTGGTTTGGAATCTCTGTTTGTATCGCTGGACAAAGTCCTGTACGGCGGGGTTGGGGCTGTCCACAAAAAACCCATCGACGAAGGTGGCGCCTTCGACTGTTCGATCGGCGGTCCGGGCGAAATCTTGGGAGTTCCATCCGTTCGTTCCGAGCAGCGGGACGCGCACATCATGGAACGCCAGTTGCGCGGCGATCAAGCCGATTTCGCTGGAGCGGCTGGGAATGAATATCGCATCGAATCCTGGCGTGTACAGAACCCGTTTATCGTTTCGCTGGAGCGGTTTCCCTGCGGGCCGCGACGGATCGACCGGCACGGCGAGGCCATACTTCTTGAGGTCTTCGGTCTTCAACTGTGTGATCGGCGGGCCGAAATCCGTGTCCCCTTCCGTGAAGGGCGCGACGGCGACAATTTCTCCGTCATGCCGCCGGACTTCCTGCGCGAAGAGCCGCGCGAGTTCGCGCCCGTAGACTGTATCGGGGTAGAGGATGCAAAACCGGCGATAGCCTTGCTCTTTCATGGCGTAGGCCGCGATGCGTTCAGCCTGCAATTCGTAAGTGAGCGAGGTGCTGAACAGGTAGGTTCCTAGCCGGCGGATATTGGGGAGAGTCGCGGCGGGGGTAATCAGCGGTATTCTGGTCCGCTGGGCCAGTTCCGCCATAACCGGGAGATTCTTGGACAGCATGGGGCCGATCACCACGAGCGGGCGGTCCTCAGTGAGCAGCGCCGAGAGATCGTCCAAAAAACCTTCGCGATCCGCATCCTGGTCCTTCACGATCAAGCCGATGGTAGGCATGCCGGTCTGCTCGCGCGCGCGCTCGAGCGCGAGCTGAATGCCTTCCAGGACATCGTTGGAAAAGACGCCCAGGCGTCCAGACAGCGGGAGAACCGCGGCGATGAAATACTGATTCATTCTGAGCTTGGTGCTTAGGAGTTGCAGGGCGTCATTGGCTTTGATCCCATGGGGATGTGTCGGAAAGGCGGCTAGAAAACGGCGGACTTCTCTTTCCGCCAGATGGTCTTCGCCGCGCGTGATGTAGTAGTCGATGAGACGAATGGAAGCGAGGTCGCCGGGGTAGGAACGCGGGAATGCCTCCCGTATCCGGACTAACCCTTTTCTCTCGATCTTCTCCGCGATCATGTCGCGAATCTGCGCGCGTGTTTCTGTTGCCTGTTCATCCGAGCCGCTGTCCATTCCTTCCAATAGTGTGCGGACGGCCCGGACGAAATCCTTCTTTTGCACCCAGCAGTCCGCGGTCAGTTTCAGCGCCTCGTATTTGGTGCGGTGATCCTGAGTTGCGGCGCGCACTTGAGCTGCCAGCGGTAGAGCCAAGTCTACATTGCCCATGGCGGCATGCGTGCGGGCCAGCATGAGCTTGCCGGGCTCGCTCAGTTCAGACGCAGGGAATTTTTCCTGAAGTTGGTTCAAATACCTGAGTGCTTCGGGATAGTCCTGCATGCCGTAGAGGGCGGCGCCGAGGAGCAAATAGGTGTCGTCCAGGTGCTCAGGGCGCGGCGTCGTCGCAAGAAACCGGCGCAGTGTGGTCGCCGCGGATTCATGGTCGCCCTTCTCGATCAGTTGTTTTGCCTGTGCCAAGGCCGGTGGATTGGGAGTAGGGCTTGCCGGCTTGTTCTCCGCGGTCGCGGGCGTCGGCCACAGGAGACAGAGGCCCAGCAGCAGGGTGAGCACGCCAATGACGATCGGGCGCGGCAAGACTGGCACGGGGTGGCGATAGTGTGTGTTGGGGAGCATTGGGTTTGAACGGCGGTGGAGTCTGTTCCGTACCGACTGACTAGTATCGGAAAGGCTGCTAGCTGTCAAGGAGAACCACGCTGTGTTCATTGTGTCCGCAACGGGAGTCGGCTATAGTTTCCTTCCTCATCGTTGATCGGGAGGGTGCCGATAATGCTCGGAAGGACTACCACTGTGTGCGCCCTGGTGAATGAGTGTGGCTGATTCGGCAGCGTCCACCCTATTAGATCCGCTTGTTGAACGGTACTTGGGCCGGTTGCGCGTCGAGGGCGGTTTGGCAACCAATACCCTCGAGTCGTACCGGCGCGATCTCACGAAGTTCCAGCAATACTTGGCGCAGCATCAGCTTGGAATAGGCGAACCGATTGCGCCGCAGGTCGTAGTTGCGTTTCTTGCTGCGTTGAAACGGCAGCCGCTTGCGGCATCGTCCATTGCCCGTATGCTCTCGGCGCTGCGCGGGTGGTTTCGTTTTCTAGTCCATGAACACATCGTGAATGTGAACCCTCTGCATGATCTCACGGCGAGGCG
>JAOUEB010000193.1 GCA_029858925.1 Nitrospira sp. | reverse complement strand
CGAGCAGCAGGCCCCCAAGCAAGACACCTTCTCTCATTACCAGCCAGCCACGGGCATTGCGCTCTTCCTGTTCCGGCGCCAGCGCGGCGTTGAGCCCAACAGCTAGACAGGCGAATCCGACCGCCGCCACCACAGACAGCGATGTCGTCAGGGATGCCAGGCCATAGACGATCAGGAGCGACGAGACCGGCGACTGGCGGCTCACGCCCGATGAGCCGTTGCCGATCCACTCCATTCTACGGAGCCACAACCCGCTTGCTATGCCTGCCAGGCCGAGGCCTATGAAGAGAGCGCTTAGCATTCCCTCTTCCGCCGGTCGCGACAGGGTCCAGAGCAGAGCCAGCGCCATCGACGCTCCCATCGCTGCCTGCCGAATTCCATCCTGAAGCGAGGTGCGCCATTGTGATAATGGGGCGGCAGCGATCGCGCCGCTGATCGCGCCGATCACGGCTCCTCCCAGCACGTCCGTCGGAAAATGGGAACCACGAAAGATGCGGCTGATTGCGACAAAGGCCGCGACACCCAGGCACAATGGGGCAAGGGCGGGAAAGCGTTTCGCCAGCACGGCCGCAACGGCAAAGCTAGCGGCGGTATGCCCGGAGGGAAACGAATCGAGGCCGGATGTCCAGGATGGGGCAAGTTGCCACTCTCCGGAATGGGCAAATTTCGGGCGAGGCCTGCCGATCAAGTGCTTGAGTCCATTGACGAGCAACGCCGCCAGCCCATGCGCAATCAGGGTTTGGATCCCTGCGGCTTTGACCGTCGCCTTTGAGAAACCCCACCCGACAGCTAGGAGCACCAGGCTTACAGCAACCAGCTGTGTTCCTTCGCCGATCCAGTTTCCCGCATCACTGGTGAAGGCCATCCAGGGAATAGTGAGCTGGTTCCAGGGAAGATGGATCGTGACCGATCGTACGTAGCGGATGATGGAAAGATCGAACTGTGACAGTCCTAGGAAAGTAATACCCAGCGCGGCGCAGGAGCAGCCGAGCGCCGTGATGAGTGCCACCTTCCGTAACCAGGTTCCTCCGGCAATGGGGCCGCTCGAACCGTGATGAGCATCGAGGGTTGTGGGATCCTCGCGACTGGTCACAGGTCACTCATGATTGACCATCGCCGTAACTCAGATTAAGGCACCCAATCGGCCAGAAATACGTTGAACTCGCCAGGCTCCTTCGCATGGCGGTCCGATACCCACACCAGGCGTTTCCCGTCCGGGGAAAACATGGGGAAACTGTTGAAGTTCCCTTCAACCGTCAGACGTTCCAATCCGGTCCCGTCATCGCCCACCAAATACAGATGAAAGCTCGGACGTCCTCCCTCGCCTCTGGTTTCCACATTAGACGAGAAAATAATGCGCCGGCCGTCTGGGTGAAAGAAGGGAGAGAAATTCGAGGCCGCATTAGACGTGACCTGTTTCTTGCCCGACCCATCGGCGTTCATGACAAAGATATCAAGCTGTCCTGGCTCGACCAGTCGCTGCGCCAACAATTCTTGATAGCGCGCAATCTCGGCAGGATCGGTCGGATGCGCCGCGCGGTAGACGATCCGCTGGCTGTCCGGTGAGAAAAACGCGCCGCCGTCGTAGCCCACGTCGTCGGTCAACCGCCGGACTTTGGTGCCGTCGAGATTCATGGCGTAGAGGTCGAGATCCCCATCCTTCACCGAGGTCCATACGATGGTTTTCCCGTCAGGCGAGATAGTCGCTTCCGCGTCATAGCCGGGCGTCGCCGTCAGCCGCTGCATCTCTTGGCCGTCGATGCGCACGGAGTACAGATCATAGTCATCGAGCGCCCATCGATAGGCGCCGTCCCGTTTCGGCTTTGGAGGGCAATTTGGCCCGGCCGCATGCGTCGAGGAATAGAGCACCCGGCGATCGCCGGGGAAAAAGTAGCCGCAGGTCGTGACGCCAACGCCAGTGCTCACCAGCCGAGCCTGAGTGCCGTCCACGTCCATGACGTACATTTGGTAACAGCCTAGCCCGGCCTCAGCCGGACGCATCGTGGACGCGAACGAATCCTTCATCCAATTGTTGGTGGATTGAAAAATCAATTTGGTGCCGTCGAATGAAAAATAGGCCTCGGCGTTCTGGCGGCCGAAGGTCAGCTGGCGAATGTTGGCAAGATGGCGTTCGGTGGAACCGGACAGGGCCTTCGCGGGCTCCTTCGCCGTTTCACCGGCTGCCAGGAACGTCGGCAGACACAGTACCACGCAAAGACTTTGCAGCAGCATCCTCACGGACCTATTGAGTCGCTTCAATCCGCACCTCCTTCATCTCCGGCTCATTTTGCCAGAGGCCGCGCTTCACCGCGACTCCGTCGTTGAATATCACAGAGCTCTGCCAACCATAATAGAACAAAAAGCGTGAGACCTTCGCAACCGCTTGGGGGGTCACGCCATAGAGGACGGTGACGACGCTGTCCGGCACGTTTGCCCGCCGACAAGAAAACAACACCGCCATTGCCGGCCCATCGTAGGTCTGGCCGTCGATCTGAAAACCTGCGTTGCCCAAGGTGACCAGATCTCCACAGGACTCTTGGACGATCGACTGAACCGCTTTGCGCTGATCTGGTCCCGCCAACAGGAGCATCGACCCATCTGCCGGAAGAGGCGTGCCATCCACTGGAAATATCCTGGTCCTCTGAGACTGCGGCAGCGGTGATTCCTGATCGATAATACGAGTGATGACTTGCTGTAACGGTGAGGCAGGATCTGAAAACGCCTGCACCACGGTTCGATTTCTGTCGGTCACATAGCCGTTCAACATCGGCGGCAATTGAGCCCGGGCCAACCGACGGAAGGCCATCATATTTGGGTCGAGCTGCACGAACAACGGCTGATCCTGGACGGTCAATTCAACGAGGGTCTCCGATGAAAGACCGAGCGCCACCCATCTGGTTTCCGTGCCACCCCTCATCACAACCGTGATAGGAACCGCCATCTGAAACGGGCGACCGGCCTGTTGAATACGAACCGCCAACTGCCAGGCATCGGGGCCGTCATGCCCAGCCACACGATAGGCGCCGGCATCTCCCAACGACAGTGAGGGCGCGCCGCCCCGCTCAACCCATTGCTCAAAAAACCACCGCAGATCCCGTCGGCTTTCCTCTGCAAACACAGCCTCGATATTCTCCCAGTCTGCTGCACGATTGCGATACCGGCTGACGAACGTCTTCAGGCCGCGCCAGAATGCCTCGTCTCCGATTTCACGGCGCAGCAAGTGAAACACAAAGGCGGATTTGTGGTAGCCGATGGCGTTGTCCCGCTCATCGTTTTTGCGGATAAATGCGGCCACTGGATAATCTCGTTCCGGCGTCACATAGATGCTATAGCCCTGGAGCATCATCCGCCGCTGTTCAATCGCCTGCCGGTCATCGTGTGTCAATTCGTGCCAATAATAATTGGTCAAGTAGGTCGTCAACCCTTCGACCCAGTTGGCCTGATCCGCCCGATTGAATACCGAATTTCCAATCCATGAATGCACGATCTCGTGTCCCAGGGCATAGGGCTGCACATAGTGCCGTTTGATGCTGCCGCTGCCGAGCAACGTGAAGGACGGCATGCCGAGCCCGCTGGCGAAAAAGTTTTCCACGACAGCAAACTTTTCAAATGGAAACTCGCCTAGGATCGGGATATAGGCATCCAGATAGTTCGCCGTGGCATCCAGATACTCGTCTGCCAGACCGGCATTGTCGGGGAAGAAATAGGTCGCCAGCTCGATGTGCTGTCCGCTACGGCCTTTCCATGCGCGCGACTTGGTCACAAATGTGTTGGCCACCAGCGTCAGCGCTTCGGATTGGTCCTGGATGACCCAGGTCGAAGAGGCTTGTCCGCCATCCGTCGCGTCCTCTGTTTTTCGCCCCTGGGTCACCACGGACCATCCCACCGGAACCAGAATCCTGAGTCGATAGGCGCTGAGCGATCCTTCGATATCCGGATACCATTGGCTTTCGCTGCTCAAGTAGACGCCTTCAGGACCGATATGGCCCGCAGTCTCGCTGGGCGTGACGAATCTCAGATGCCGCGGCTCCTTCGGCGGATCGTCGATCACTCCACGGTAGGCCCAGGCTAGCGTCACGCGCCCGTCGTGCGCCGTTGGAAGAGTGACGGTGACTCTCTGAGTGGGCGGCCGCATTACTTGTTGTGTCGTAAACGTCACCGCCGTATCGGAATACGAGCCGGCGTTGGATTCCGGACGAGCCTTGAGGACAATGCGTTCAATCGTTATGGTTGGCGCGATAGAGAATGTCACCGTCTTCGTACGAATCGGCAATTCAATATCTGTCTG
>JAOUEB010000192.1 GCA_029858925.1 Nitrospira sp. | reverse complement strand
ATCCCGCCGCGAAGGCGATGGCGAGTAAGAGCAGTACCACGATGAATTTGCGCATGATCTCTTTGCCGGTTAGCGACGCCGTGGCGGTGAATGTTTTCGATTCAGTTGCCGGAGCATACTCCCCGCTGCAACGATCCGGACAGCCTCGTCGGAATCTCGCAGGGCGTTCACGAGGAGCGGCACCACCGGCCCTGTGTTCCCCCCCAAAGCTCTGGCGGCCATCAGGCGGGGGAGCGGCTGCATATCCAATAGTAGAGGCTCCAGAATAGCTACGGCTTGTGCGTCTGATGTGGCGCTCAGTGCTTGAGCGGCGGCCGCCCGAACGGAGGGATCCGCCTGCCGTGCGAGTTCAGCGGCGAGCGATATGCCCGATGCCTCTCCCAAACGAAGCAATCCCTCGGCGGCAGCCGCGCGGACTTGCCAGCTGGAGTCTCGGGTCAAGGCCTGCAGCAACGGGTGATTGTTCTTGATGCCCAGCCGGCCCAAGCTCCCGGCTGCCACGCTGCGAACCATGGCGACTTCGTCTCCAATGGCATGGGTCAAGGGTGCGACTCCTCCTGGCGAACCGAATTCGCCCAGCGCGCCGGCGGCGAAGGCGCGCACGGCTGGGTTGGGATCATACACGGCCTGGCTGAGGACCGCCAGGCTGGCTGGGCGCTTCAGACGGCCAAGCACGCCGAGCGCCGCCATGCGCAGGTCCGCGTCTGGAAGCGTGGCCGAGCTGGTGATGTCGGCCAGTGTGTCTGAGCGCCCCATCTGATAGAGGGCCGCAGAGGCGAAGATGGATTCTGGGCCTTCGTCGGTGCGGGCGATTTTCGAGAATCGGTCGATCAGATCGACGGCCTTTGCTTCTCCAAGGGCGGTCATGGCGGCAATGCGGACCGTGGGCATCTGGTCACCCAGCGCCCGCCGCAATGCGCCGGATTTCTTGGCCAGACCGGCTTTCCCTATAGCTTCAGCGGCCCGAGCCCGCACGAGGACGGAGGAATCCAGGAGACCGTCTTCCAGAACGGCCGCCGTTTCCGGCAGGCCTAGTTCCGCCAAGGCGGTGTAGGCGGCAATGCGGACATGTTCTTTGCGGTCTCGGACATGGCTGGTGATCACTGTGAGTGCCAATGGGCGGAGCAGTGCGGCGTCGTGGGCGTGACCGGCTGGGACCAATCTTGGATAAATCGCAAGCGCTTCGTCGGGGCGTCCGAGCCGGACGTAGCTCAACAGGGAGAGGCGTAGCACTTGGTTCGATACCGCCGTTCCAGGAGGTATTGTTTGAAAGAGTGCGGTCACGGCCGCATAGTCGCCGGTTTTGAAGAGGTCGCTGGCGGTCGATTCTATAGAGGAAGAGGTTCCAGTGGCGCTGGCCGGAGCGATCGATACGGCACACAGCGTGACGGCGGCCGTCAAGATCCACGCGCAAGCCCGATGCGGAATTGGCGATTGCCTCTTGCGCAGATCCTGTGCTTTGTGGCCGGTCACCATGTCGAGGGGGTGCGCAGCGCAGCGCCTTCGTACAGCATTCCCACATAGTCCTTCACCATGCGGGTGGTGCAAAACTGGGGAGCAATGGTGCGGATACATTCTTTGACCATACGAAGCCAGCCACGGGGAACGCCGTCCCGATCGCGTTGGTAAAACAGCGGCACGGTTTCCTGTTCCAAGATGCGATAGAGCTGTTCGGCGTCATGCTGGTCCTGGGCTCGAGTGTCGGCCTGGTCGGCCAGCGGTTGGATGCCCCATCCGTTGGCGCCGTTGTACCCTTCGGCCCACCACCCGTCAAGGATACTCAGATTCAGCGCCCCGTTCAGAGCGGCCTTCATTCCGCTCGTCCCGCTGGCTTCCAAGGGAAAGCGCGGTGTGTTGAGCCAGATGTCGACGCCCTGGACGAGAAATTTGGCCATGTGCATGTCGTAGTCTTCAAGAAACGCGATGTGGCCGCCGAGCTTATGGTCATGGCAAAAGCTGAGCACTTCATGAATGAAGTAGCGCCCCGGTTCATCGGCCGGATGGGCTTTGCCCGCGAACACCAATTGGACGGGCCTCCACCTGTTGTGGAGGAGCTGTTTCAATCGTTCGAGATCGTGGAAGAGGAGCGTCGCTCGCTTGTAGGTGGCGAACCGCCTGGCAAAGCCGATCGTCAACGCTTCAGGATCGAGGAGCGTACCGCGAGCCAGTACTTGTGAGGGTTGGAGATGGCCCTGTACCCAGCCGGTTCTTGCCCGTTCGCGGATAAAACTCATCAGTTTCCGTTTCATGGCTTGACGGACGGACCACAGTTCGGCGTCCGGGATGTCCGCTACCCGCTGCCACATGGCCGGGTCGTCGCAGTTGCCGGTCCATGTCGGGCTGAGCGATTTGCCGTATAGATGATGGAGTTCCGGAGAGATCCAAGTCGGGGCATGGATACCGTTTGTGATGCTGCGGATGGGTACTTGCTCGACGGGCAATCCCGGCCAGAAATGCCGCCACATCTCACGTGTGACCCGGCCATGTTCGCGGCTGACGCCGTTCACATGGGCCGACAGGCGCATCGCCAGCGCGGTCATGTTGAAGCCGTGGCCGCTCGATTCTGGCGTCTCGCCGAGGCCCATGAATGCGTCCCGTGAGAGTCCCAGTTGCTCCCAATAGCCCGCAAAGTATCGGTCTATCAGATGATGAGGGAACACGTCGTGGCCGGCCGGCACCGGCGTATGGGTCGTAAACACGGTGCTTTGGCGGACGAGTTCACAGGCTTCGGCGTGCGAGGCCCCCTTGTGCATCAGCTCGCGCAGGCGTTCCAAGGTGAGAAAGGCGGAGTGGCCTTCGTTCGCATGCCAGATGGAGGGGGCGATGTCCAACGCGCGCAATAGGCGCACGCCGCCGATCCCCAACAAGATTTCTTGGCACAGCCGCATTTCCTGATCGCCGCCGTACAACCGGGCGGAAAGGGCGCGGTTTTCCGGGCTGTTCTCGGGAACGTCAGTATCGATGAGGAAGAGCGGCACGCGGCCCACCAACACTCGCCAGACAGCGGCCGTGACGTGGCGGCCGCCCATCTCGACCGTAAAGCGGCAGGCTTCTCCAGACGGAGTCTGTGCCGGCTGAATAGGAGACTCTTCTCGATTGAACGGCGCGTAGGCCGCTTCCTGCCATCCTTCCGAAGTAAGGCGCTGGTGGAAATAGCCTTGTGGGTACATGAATCCGATGCCGACGAGCGGCACGCCGAGATCGCTGGCTTCTTTGCAATGGTCGCCGGCTAGGATGCCGAGGCCGCCGCTATAAATGGGAACGGACGTATGCAGGCCGAACTCAGCGGAAAAGTAGGCGATGGTTGTCTTTGTCAATTCGGCGTGATGCGCGCCGAACCAGCTCTTCTTGTTCGCGCGATACTCATCGAACAAGCGGAGAACTGCCGAGTAGTGCCGAAGAAATGAAGGGTCATCCGCCAGCTGGGCCAGCCGGTCCGGTCTGACGTCGGCTAACAGTTTGACGGGGTTATGGTGCGTGAGAAACCACAGTGTCGGGTCGATGGTTTCGAACAATTCGCGCGCTTCCAATGTCCAGCTCCACCAGAGATTTTGAGTCAGCTCGGACAGGCGTCTGAGACTCGGCGGGAGATGGGCAAGGGAATTGTTCACAAAAGTAGGCGTATCCACAGAGACTCCTTTTACGAATGTAGTGTCAGGGGCGTGGGGTGATAGGGAGTCGAGGGCACGGCTCGTCCGATCCGGGTCAGGCGTGTCCCGCCTTATGCCACGAGGCCCACTCGTCGGAGAATGCCACAGCGGCATACCGTTCGCCAACGATTTTTGCAACTCGGTTCAGTAGCTTCGTGAGTTGCTGGAGTTCGTCCGGAGTCAGATCCTCACGGAATCGAGGGTGGAGGCCCCAGCGTGTTTCAACTTCTTCTCCGGACACGCTGGACATCAGGCTGATCAACTTGATCTCCTGGCCGGTCGGGCCTTTCGTGTCCAGCGGGTCGGCGATCGATGCGGAAGCCTTGTGCGTGGCGTCCGCAGCGGGCGGGGTCTGCCCCTGGAGTACTGCGCTGATGGCCGGTACGATCGCGCCGGCACACAATGCCGCCGCTGAACTGAGCCGGCTATTGCCGGGCGCGCCGAGGACCTGGGCGATCTTCTCGCCGAAGTCACGGAACATCTCGTTCTTTGCCTTGGACTCTTCCGTGACCAAGAATTTGTACTGTTCATAGCTCTGCCGGCTTTCCGCCACCGCGGCGCCGATCGTCAGCATGATTTCCATCTGATCGGCCTGGTGGCCGAATGCCGGCTCCAGCGCATTCTTCAATTGTTGTGTCACCGCATCTTCGAGCCCGTT
>JAOUEB010000190.1 GCA_029858925.1 Nitrospira sp. | reverse complement strand
AGTATCTCTGCCCGGCGCCGTTGCCGGCCAAGATCCTCAAGCAGATCGGAGAGCTGGGGCGCCGGACGTTCCAGGTTTTGGGATGTGAAGGCGCCGCGCGTGTCGACTTTCGGATCACGCCCAAGGGGCGGCCGTATGTTCTGGAAATCAATACGGTACCAGGCATGACGGAAACGAGTTTGTTGCCGATGGCTGCGGCGCAAGCGGGGATCGAGTATGACCAGTTAGTCGAGTGGATTCTGCAGTCGGCGCTTGACCGCGCCGAACGGTCTGCGCAAGCGGCAGAAAGGAAGTCGGCATGAAGGGTCTGTTTCGGAAACGCAAGCCAGCTGCGTCATCCGGGCCTAGACGGAATCAGTGGCGGGGCTCGCGTGTGGGGGAAGGGATGGGCCGACCGGCAGGCGCCAAGCGGGCCAGGACCATCGCCACGTGGAGCGCTTTCATGCGGTGGAGCGGTGTGATCGCCGGCGCGGCTCTGATCGGGTGGGTCATCGTCATGGGCGCGCAACATTCCGGGCCGTGGCTCATGCAGTTGCTTGAAATCAAACAGGTGACCGTGGACGGCGTACGCCATCTCGACAGGCAGGAAGTGATCGAACTCGTCAACCTGAAGCCAGGCACTCCGCTCCACCATATTGTGACATCGGCGATCGAGAAGCAGGTGGAGTCTCATCCCTGGATCAAAGCAGCGACAGTGGAACGTGCGCCGTTTCACGAATTGCGCATCTCCGTGATCGAGCGAACCCCCGCTGCCGTCATTCGGACTGGTTCGGAAAATGTACTCAGCGATGCAGAAGGTTATGTGTTGGGCCGTCTTCCCCAGACGGATGATGTGTCGTTGCCGATGGTGACGGGTGTCAATTTTAAGAAGCTTCTGCGAGGTGATGGGGAGGTGCGGCAGGCCGTCATGTCCGGCATCGAGCTGGCGAAGCTGATGGGGCAGGCTTACGGGGGGCGGTTGCAAGTGAATGCGGCGAATCCAGCCGACCTCGTGGCTTCCGTGAGAGGCGTGCAGTTCCATTTTGGTGAGGGGGCTATCGTCGATCAGTGGGAACGGTTTCAGCAAGTCAAGCCGGCAGTGAAGACGCTGAGCTTTGATGGGTATGGCGACGGAATCAACGATGTGGATCTCCGGTACGAGAATCGGATCGTCGTGCGGGAAAGGGGGTGATCGTCGTGTCGAAACGAGATCAAATCCTTGTTGGGCTCGATATTGGAACGACCAAGATTTGCGCGATCGTGGCCGAGATTACCGACGCAGGAGCGTTGAACGTCATTGGCGTCGGATCGAGTTCCTCTCGCGGATTGCGCAAAGGAGTCGTCGTCGATATCGAGAGTACGGTCGAATCGATCAAAAAAGCCGTCGAAGAGGCCGAATTGATGGCGGCGGTGCAGATCAACTCAGTTTATACCGGCATCGCGGGCAGCCATATTTCCGCCGAAAACTGTAAGGGAGTTGTGGCGCTGAAACGCGCTGAGGTGACGCGCGATGACATTCACCGGGCGATCGAGAGCGCGCGCACGGTGGCCGTCATTCCGCACGAACGCCGAATTCTCCATGTGCTGCCGCGGGAGTTTATGGTGGACGGACAGGAAGGCGTGCGCGAGCCGCTGGGCTTGTCGGGCAACCGCCTGGAAGTGAACGTGCATGTGATCACCGGCGCGGTGACCTCCGCGCAAAACATTATCAAGAGCGTCAATCGGGCGGGACTCGACGTGGTGGACATCATTCTTCAGCCGCTGGCGTCCAGCGAAGCGGTGTTGAGTCAAGAGGAGCGCGACTTGGGTGTGGTGATGGTGGATTTGGGCGGAGGCACCACAGACTTAGCCATCTTCCTCGACGGTAGTATCCGGCATTCCGCCGTGCTGCCCATCGGGGGGCAGAATCTGACGAAGGATCTGGCGATCGGCCTCCTCACCTCGCAAACCGAAGCGGAAAAAATCAAAATGCATCACGGCACTGCGCGCACCGAATTGGTCACTGGCCATCAGATCGTCGACGTGCCGTCTGTCGGAGACCGTCCGGCCCGAACCTTTTCTCGCCGGGACATTGCGGAAATTCTGGAGCCGCGCGTTGAAGAAATGTTCGAACTTGTGCGGAGAGAGATTGCGCGCGCCGGCTACGAAGGTATGTTGGGAGCCGGGGTGGTGATTACCGGCGGAACGTCGCTGTTGGAGGGGATGCCGGATGCGGCTGAAAAGGTGCTGAATCTTCCGGCTCGTCGAGGTCTGCCTTCCGGAGTCGGAGGGCTTCGAGACATCGTCGGCCATCCCAGTTATGCGACGGGAGTGGGGCTCTTGCTGCATGCCCGACGGCATGCCGACGAATTAGAGACGACTGGGATTCGCAATGGAGGGACCTGGTCCAAAATGGTTGGGTGGACGAAGCGAGTATTGGAAGTTTTTTAACGGAGAACCCCTCGTGCTCGACAGGCTGCTGTTGCGCGGGGAGAGTGAGGAGGCGTCTGATGTTTTCATTTCAAGAAGATGTGCTGCTGCCGGTCCGAATCAAGGTAATCGGAATCGGCGGCGCCGGATGCAATGCGGTCAATACGATGATCTCGTCCGGCCTGGCGCGGGTCGATTTTATCGCGAGCAATACGGATCTCCAGGCGCTCGATCGATCGTTGGCTCCCTACAAGATTCAGCTGGGACCGGAGCGGACTCGCGGGCTGGGCGCGGGCGCGAAGCCGGAAATCGGCAAGGAAGCGGCGCTGGAAAGCAAAGACCATATCCGCGAATGTCTCGAAGGCTCGGATATGGTGTTTGTGACGGCGGGCATGGGCGGCGGCACCGGCACCGGGGCCGCGCCGATCGTCGCCAGCATCGCTCGTGAAATGGGGATTCTCACGGTGGGCGTGGTGACGAAGCCCTTCCAGTACGAAGGGCAGCGGCGGAACAAACATGCGGAAGAGGGCATTCGCGACATGCGCAGGCACGTCGATACCCTGCTCGTGATTCCGAACCAGCGGCTGTTGGGGATTGTCGATAAATCGACGCCTCTTCTCGAAGCCTTCAAGGTGGCGGATGACGTGCTGCGGCAGGCCATTCAAGGCATCGCCGATCTCATCACCACGACGGGTCACGTGAATGTCGATTTCGCCGACGTCAAAACCGTGATGTCTCATACGGGACGGGCCGTGATGGGCATGGGCGTGTCACGCGGGCCGAATCGGGCGATTGAAGCGGCCCAAAAGGCCATCTGCAGTCCCCTGCTTGAGGAAGGCAGCGTGGAAGGCGCGCGCGGGGTTTTGCTGAACATTACCGGCGGACCCAGTATGTCACTTCATGAAGTCGAGGAGGCCGCTTCCATTATTCAGCAGACGGCGGATGCCGAGGCCAATATTATTGTAGGCCAAGTGATCAATCCTGATATGGGTGAGGATCTGATCATCACGGTCATTGCGACTGGATTCGAGCAAGCAGCCGATGTCGCCGCGGCCGTTGTGGCTGAACGGGCGATGTCTCGCCCAGCGAAACCGTCGCAGCCGGTGATGGTTGGGGTAGGAGCGGTCCCTGCATCCGATCGGGCGATCACGGATCTTGACCGCCCGACGTTTCTCCGGCGGATGAACGATGTTCGGGAGTCCATAGACCGTGCCGCCCTTGCGGCAGAAGATGAATGGGATGTGCCGACGTTTCTCCGCAAGCAAGCAGATTGATCGGTGGGATATCATGATTCTTGATTCTCGATGGGGGAGCGCGTGGTAAACGCCCCGGTTATTACTGTTCCAGCTTTTGCGCCCGCGCGGGGCGAGGTGCATCACTTTTTTGGAACCCGTTGGCATTCGGCAGGTTGCAACGTTCAAGTGGGCGCTCCCGTCCCTACCACGAGCATTGAAGGCGCCGCGCACGCGTCATGGATGCTCTCCGTGAAACAGGTGCATGGCACCGATGCGCTCGTGGTAGACCGCGCGCTGACGCAATCCGACCGGTTTCTGGACGGCTGGGATGCGTTGGTGACCGATCAACCCGGGGTCATGGTGGCGGTACGGACGGCCGACTGTGTTCCTGTTTTGATGCATGATCCCCAACGGAGGGTGGTTGCTGCCGTGCATGCCGGATGGCGTGGGGCGGTTGCTGGTATTGTGCAGAAGACCTTGGCATTGATGGAGTCACGATTTGGATCGGTTTCGGAGGAGCTGCGAGTCAGTATCGGCCCATCCGCCGGGGTTTGCTGTTATGAGGTGGATGAACCGGTGTTGGAGAGGCTGCATCAGGCCTGCCCCAATTCTGAGCAAGTGGTGCGGGCCCGAGGGAGGGGCAAGGCCCATCTCGATCTGAAGCTGCTCATCAGGGAGCAAGCGCGCGCAGCCGGCGTGCG
>JAOUEB010000191.1 GCA_029858925.1 Nitrospira sp. | reverse complement strand
CTGGCGTGCCATGGTGCCGTCAGGGCCGGACGTCCGATGGAATTGCCGGAGATCAAGGCATTGGTTGAAGACTGGAGAACAGAAGGAGAGATCACGACCTGTCCTCATGGCCGGCGCACGTCGTTTCGACTCGGCACGGAGGACTTGGAGAAAATGTTTGGGCGGGCCGGGTGGTAGGAGCGTAAGGTCAAGGTTGAGACTAAAGTTCAATCGGATTGAACGAAAATCCCTCGGCCTCAACCGTAACCTCAGCCTTGTGTTTTAACGGCCGGAAGAGCAGACATGCCGAAGTTATCTGAACGTGTGTGCCAACGTCGCCCGCTCGTCGTGCTGCTTGGCCCTACAGCCGTGGGCAAGAGTCGTCTCGGTGTGCAGGTGGCCCGGCACATTGGCACGGAGGCACTCACGGCCGACTCCAGACAAGTGTATCGTGGCATGGACATCGGGACGGACAAACCCCCTGCCGATGAACGCCAGGGGGTTCTGCACCGGCTCATCGATTTGGCCGATCCCGATGAGGCGTTCAACACAGGATGGTATCGGCGGGAGGCGCTTGCGGAGATCGACCGATTGTATGCAGAGAGCCGATTGCCCTTCGTGGTCGGAGGAACAGGGCTGTATATCAGAACATTGGTGAGGGGATTGTGTTCGGCTCCTCCGGCTGATCCGTTGGTGAGAGCCGAATTGATGCGCATGAGCAAAGAACAGGGGCGGGATGGTCTCTATGCGGAGTTGGCCCAAGTCGATCCTGTGACGGCGGCGCGACTGCATCCCAACGATGAGGCTAAGGTCATGCGGGCCTTGGAAGTCTATCGGTTGTCTGGGCAACCGATGTCGGATCTGCAACGGCATCATGGATTTCAGGACGCTCCGTTCTCGGCACTTCTGATCGGATTGCAGCGGCCCAAAGAGGAGCTGTACCGGCGGATCGAGGAACGAATCGATTGGCAGTTGGCTCACGGAATGGTACAAGAGACCCGCTCGCTGCTCGATCGCGGGTATGGGCGGCAGTTAGGAGCGATGAAAGGATTGGGCTATCGGCACGTGGCGGCCCACCTGTCAGGCGAATACGATTATGCGGAGATGGTCCGGCTCTTCAAACGGGATACCAGGCGCTTCGCCAAGCGACAGATGACGTGGTTCCGAAAGGAGCCTGGTATCCGGTGGATTTCGATGGAACATGATGAGCCGCTTGAGCATACGGTTCGGCACATCGTCTCGATCATCGAGCAGTTTCTTGGAACATTGGAGTCCGGCGTGGTGCAGACAACTGTGGCAGGAGAGGGACAGGTATGAAGGGGAAGCAGATGCGTGGACAGGCAACAGTCGGTGTGATCGGAGGAAGCGGGCTCTATGAGATGGAGGCGCTCCGGTCGGTTCGTGAAATTCGTGTTCGCACACCGTTCGGAGCCCCGTCCGATGCCATCATTGTGGGCGTGATCGAGGGTGTGCGTGTGGCGTTTCTTTCCCGGCATGGGCGCGGCCACCGGCTGAATCCCGGCGAGATCAACTATCGCGCCAATATCTATGCGCTCAAGTCCTTGGGCGTGTCGCGTGTGATTTCGGTGAGCGCGGTGGGAAGCATGAAAGAATCGATCAGGCCGGGCGACGTGGTGTTTCCCGATCAGTTCATCGACCTCACGAAGCGGCGAGCATCCACGTTCTTCGAAGGCGGGATGGTGGCGCATGTCGCGTTTGGCCAGCCGGTCTGCGCCGGCCTGGCAGAAACCCTTGCCTCGTCAAGCCAACGGCTGGGGGCGAGGTTCCATCGAGGCGGCGCCTATCTGTGCATAGAAGGCCCGCAGTTTTCAACGAAAGGTGAGTCGACACTCTACCGGCAGTGGGGCGTCGATGTGATCGGCATGACCAATATGCCGGAGGCGAAGCTCGCGCGTGAAGCAGAACTCTGTTATGCAACGATGGCGCTGGCGACCGACTACGATTGCTGGCATGAGACGGAAGAGACCGTCACGGTCCAGGCCATCCTGGCTACGCTCCATCGAAACGTGGACTTGGCCAAGCGGATATTGCAAGCGGTGTTGCCGTCGGTTGTTGTCACGCAGGACTGCGCCTGCGGGCAGGCGCTGAACTATGCGGTGATCACGGATCGAAAGCAGGTGTCTGTCTCCGTCAAGAAGAAGGTTGCGCTGCTGACTCGCCGCGTCTGGTCGCCGACGAAAGGAGTACGCTGATCATGGGGAAATTATTGGTGGTGGGGTCGGTCGCCCTCGATACGGTGAAAACTCCCTTCGGCGAAGGAAATGAGGTGCTTGGCGGGTCGGCGACCTATTTCTCGACGTCAGCCAGTTTTTTCACTTCGGTGGCGCTCATTGCCGTTGTCGGAGAGGATTTTCCTCAGCAACATATCGTGTTTCTGAAAAGCCGCGGCATCGACGTGACGGGCCTGGAGCGGCGTCCTGGCGCAACCTTTCGCTGGAAGGGCGAGTACACGCACCAGCTGAACGAAGCCAAGACGCTGGATACCAAGCTCAATGTCTTCGAAACGTTTCGCCCCCACATCCCGGACGCGTACCGATCGCCGGACGTGTTGTTTCTTGGGAATATCGATCCAGAGCTTCAACTCGATGTGCTGCGGAAGGTCGAGCGCCCAGCGCTGGTGGCCTGCGATACGATGAACTTCTGGATCAACGGCAAGCGCGAGGCGCTCTGGAAGGTGTTGGAGCAGGTGGATGTGCTGATTATCAATGACGGCGAGGCGCGCGCATTGGGGCAAGATTCGAACTTGGTCAAGGTGGCGAAGCTGGTATTGTCGCGCGGCCCCAAGCATCTCATCATCAAGCGCGGCGAATACGGGGTGCTCATGTTCAACGAGAATCAAGTCTTCGGCGCGCCGGCCTTCCCGCTTGAAGATGTGCGCGATCCTACCGGCGCCGGCGATACCTTTGCCGGCGGGTTTTTGGGTTATCTGGCGGCGACGGGGAACCGGTCTCCGGAAGCCATGAAGCAGGCCATCGTCTTCGGAAGCGTTATGGCGTCATTTACCGTAGAATCCTTTAGTCTTGACCGATTGCGAATCCTGGATTACAAAGAAGTTCAGACTCGGTTCAGGGAATTCAAGCGGTTGACGCATTTCGAGGATATTCAGTGAAATCGACAATGTGGTTGAGAGAAGCGAGCCGTCCGTTCGCCGCGCGCGCGGCCAGACTCTGCTGTCTGTTGGCTTGTGTTGGATGGGCAAATGTGCTCGGAGGTTGCGCGGCCAGCGAAGAGATGGTCACGAAGTCGGAAGGTTATTATCAGGAAGGTGTGGCCAATCTTTCTGGGGACCGCCAACAGGCCTTTGTCTCGTTCCAGAGATCCGTTCAGTTGAATCCCAACAACAAGAAGTCGCGGTATGCGCTGGGGCATGTGTATGCGCTGCAGGGAAAACTGGCGCGGGCCGAAGAGGAGTTTCGCGCGGCCATCAACATCGATGAGGACTATTCAGAAGCCCACACCTATCTGGGCCAAGTCCTTGCCAACCAGAATCATTGGGACGAGGCGATCAAGTCCTATCGCAGGGCGTTGACGAATCCGATCTATTCCACCCCGGACTTGGCCCGATTTCATCTGGGCCGCGCGCTGGCTCACACGGGCGACTTTCAAGGCGCGATGGAAGCGCTTGAAGATGCCATGACAGTGAGTCCGCCGAACGTTCCGCCGGCGATGACCCAGCTGGAGTTGGGCCGGGTGTATCACAAACTGGGATATACAGTCAGGGCTCGTGAAGCGTTAAAGAAGGTGACGGCGTTGGATAAGGGCGGGGAATATGCGGCGGCCGCCAACGAATTATTGGCTCGATTGAAGTAGCAGGGGGTCTATGGAGTCGGTCGGCGAGTTTTTCAGGCAAGTCCGTGAGACCAAGGGGCTGACCGTCGATGAGGTGGCGTCTAAGACGCGGATTCGATCGGACTTTGTCAAGGCGCTTGAGGACGGCAATTTCTCCAAGCTGCCCGATCAGGTGTTTGCCCGTGGATTCGTCCGTTCCTACGCACGCTCGCTTGGATTGGATGAGGAAGATGCGATTCAGCGGTTTGCCAAGTCGGCGGGCACCTTTTACGAGAAACAGGATGAACGGGAACGTCTCAAGGTCCGTCAGGCCGAAGAGGAACGCAAGCGCCAGTCCAATCGAAAGGCGGTGGCAATCGCGATCGGCATTGCCGTGCTGACCTTGATTTTCCTTTTGAGTCGGGAGCAGTCGTCTGTGCTGAAGCGGGCGGAGCCGGAGCCGGTTTCTCCCAAACGCAGCGTTCAAGCGCTCAAGGATGAGCCCGTTGCGGTTGAACCCAGGGGGATTGAACCTGCTTCTGAAGAGGCGAAGCCG
>JAOUEB010000189.1 GCA_029858925.1 Nitrospira sp. | reverse complement strand
CAAAAAGTCGGACAACGGCTTTGACGGGTCGTCCCACCCGGTCTGGCGTTCGCTTCCGAAACGAGCTATTGTTGAACGCACAATTACTGAGGAGGGTTATATGGCTGAGAAAAAAATCATCGCTGTCGTGGGAGCAACGGGGGCGCAGGGGGGCGGTCTGGTTCGGGCCATCGTCAATGAGCCTGCCAGTGGCTTTACGGTTCGCGCGCTCACCAGAGACACGGGTTCCGATAAGGCCAAAGCCTTAGCTGCATTGGGAATTGAGATGGTGGCTGCCAATCTGGACGACGTGGAAAGCCTCCAACGGGCGTTCACCGGCTGTTATGGGGTCTTTTGCCTGACCAACTACTGGGAACATTTTTCACCTGAGAAGGAGGTGGCTCAAGCTAGAGCGATGGCGCAGGCAGCGAAGCATGTCGAGGTACGGCATGTCGTCTGGTCAACGCTTGAAGATACGAGGCGTTGGGTTCCAGTGACCGACCAACGGATGCCGACATTGATGGGGAAATACAAGGTGCCGCATTTTGACGCGAAAGGTGAAGCGGAGGCGGAATTCAGCAAGCTTGGATTGCCGGTCACCTTCCTTCTCACGTCGTTCTATTGGGAGAACATGATTTTCTTCGGGATGGGACCGAAGAAGGGGCCGGACGGACGACTGGCCTTGATCCTGCCGATGGGCGACAAGAAGTTGCCCGGCATTGCCGTTGAGGATATCGGCAAATGTTGCTTCGGAATTTTCAAGAGAGGGCAGGACTTCATCGGGAAAACAGTCGGCATTGCCGGAGAGCATCTGACCGGTCAGGAAATGGCCGCAGCCTTAACCGAGGCACTGGGCAAGCCCGTCACGTACAATGCCGTTCCGTTTGAGGCGTACCGAAAGTTCGGATTTCCGGGTGCCGACGATCTCGGTAACATGTTTCAGTTCAAGCATGACTTCAATGAAGTCTTCTGTGGAGCCCGCGATCTGGCGCTGTCTCGATCGCTCAATCCCTCGCTGCAGACGTTCGAACAGTGGCTGGTGCAAAACAAGGGACGGATTCCGCTCGAATCCTGATGCATGCATGGAAAAAGATTTCATGAAGGGAGACGAGAGCTTCGATTCTCGAATTCGATGCGGCTGGGCCGGGCAGAAGCCGCACATGATCCGTTACCACGATGAGGAATGGGGTGTGCCGGTGCATGACGACCGGAAACATTTTGAAATGCTGCTATTGGAAGGCGCGCAGGCGGGCCTCACGTGGGACACGATATTGCGGAAGCGCGAAGGCTATCGAAAGGCGTTTGCAGGGTTCGATCCGAAGAAGGTGGCACGGTTCACGGCCAAGACGAAGGCCTCGCTGCTGAAAAATCCCGCCATCGTTCGGAATCGGCTTAAGATCGATGCGGCGGTGGCCAACGCCGCGGCGTTTCTGGCCATCCAACGCGAATTCGAGTCCTTCGATGCCTATGTGTGGTCATTCGTCGCGGGAGAGCCCATGGTCCATCGCTGGAAGCAGATGAAAGACGTTCAAGCCACCAACCTCATCAGCGATACGTTATCCAAAGACCTCAAACAGCGGGGCTTTCGTTTCGTCGGCAGTACGATTGTCTATGCCTATATGCAGGCTGTCGGCTTGGTGAACGACCACATGACGGATTGTTTTCGGTCATCCCGTCGGTGAACGGTGGTTTTCTCAGCTCTGGTATCTGCCAACATGGCTTCTGGAGCGTTACTGAAACTGAAATAGCTCGACCGATCATTTCTAGAGGGTGGCTTGAGGCGTGAGTAGGCATTTGCCTTCACTTCTACGGTTCGTTCAATTCAACAGATACCGGAATTCCCATGAAAGAGCAGGCGAGCGATATCGGCATAGCTCTTGCTCCAGCGCTACATCCTAAGTTATCGGAAGTAGCGGTGAACTATGGCGAGTCGTCTCGATGAAATGGATCCACCGTCACGATTGGAGCGTGACGCAGCGCTTTCCAATCGTCGCCGGGAAGCTCGTGTCGAGGATCGCCATTGGTACTCATACGAGATATACGAATCGCGATTTGATGGGGCCGAAGCAGTTGTAGAAGGCAGGCTTCTCAGCCTGAATCGAAGCGCCCACGGCATCCTTCTCTTGATGAGAGAATCGCCGCATGCCCGGCAACTGATCGCCCTGTACAATCCTCGACTCGGATGGCATCGGTCAACGATGGTGTACCAAGTGTGCTGGGTGCGGGTATTGCCGATCGATTCCGATGGAAGCCAGTTTCTGGTTGGCTGTCGGCAAACCACGTCCATGTCACGATAGTGTTTCTCCTGCCGCATCGATTCCAGCGGGGATGACCCTTTCTTGAGACCACGGCTGAAGCTCTCCTCGGCAACTGGCGGGGAGTCTCATGTGTCCCAACCTGTTATTCACAAGCATGATTTCTGAGAGGGCTTGTGCCATTATTTGCACAAGACGATGAAGAGCCGGTTCATCAAAGAGGGAGAACAGGGCGCCGTGAGTCCGGTAAGAGAAATCCATTCAGGGTCTGAGCGATAACGCCGGAGGCTAGGCAAGTCCAGTGCTGTATCGCAGGCGGGGGGGGGGCGACTATTGGCAATGCGGTTCAAGTTCTTGCTCCCGCCAATATCAGCTCCTCGGACTCCACCTTGAGGTCTCCCGTTCCAGTTCGCTTGCTCGCCCGCTTTCCATTCCTCCAACGGTTCCCAGCCAGGCTGATCGGTCTGGGATTCCGGCCCGAACATGTACGGACCCCTGCCGTCTGATTCTGCAGAGCGGAGCGTCCTCGTACTCCTCTCGACCGTTCCAACAACATCTGTTTCAATGAAGGCTGCGCCATTCTTTTTGTAGGGTGACTAGTACAGCCTGAAATAGGCTTATGAATCATGTAGATATGTGGCGCTGAACGATGAGAGTGAAGCCGTTGCCCTTCATGGTGGCGAGACAGAGTCTTGTGATCTGAGCAGGATTTTTAAGTAAATCGTCAGAAATTCCATGCGCTGAATGGTGGTCGTTTCAACGGTACGGCACTTGCTTAGTTGGGTAGAACCTAGGAGATTATTGCATCGCCGTTCTGACCAGAGAGGGTGACTCCCATGAGGATTGGAACTCGTGAAGTTGTTTCTGTATCCCACTCATATGTTGCAGAGTATGTACAAGCCGGGCTTCCTATTGGGGTGCCCAGCGGGCTCAGCAGTGATCTGGTTCCAAATCGTCGGCGGGAAGAACGTGTCGAGAAACAGAGAGTCTGCACGTATGAGTTGTGCGAAGCAATCGATGAGCAGGGCGTGACGATTCAGCAGGGTGAGGCCTATAGCCTCAATTGGAGTCCGCGCGGCATTTTATTGTTCATGGGTTATCTGCCTCGCATGCAGCAACTTCTTGAGGTCCATATTTCTGAATCCCGATGGCGCCAGTCGCTGAATTTGTATGAAGTGCAATGGACGAAACCAGTGCATGTGGATTCCCGGGGCCATCTCTTTCTCGTGGGGTGCCGGCAGATGTTTGGACCTTCCCGATACTGGGACTTCTAGCAGGTTGCAGAAACGCTCGCGGTACACATAACAGTTCGGTGAACGATGTTCTGATGAATCGAAGGCCTCAAGACCATCAGGATGTTCAAAAGGGCCCCTGTTCACACCGGCCCATCCCGTCACGTCAAGACGCTCCATCCCACAGGCAAATCGAATCACAAATATGAATTTTCCGATCACCTCCACGGCAGGTCATCAAGGCAAAGCCCTTGTCGTTGACTCGGATCTCGAAACAATAATCGTGCAGGATGCATCGGGGCGGATACTGGGCGATATGTCTTGGGGGGAGGTCATCGAGCGAGTGCTCACCGGAGATGATGCGGCGTTTGCCCATTGCCGCGCATACCCACGCGCTCCACTCGCAGTCAAAGTGCAGTGTACGACGCCGGATGGAAAGAAAAGGGAGTGTCTCACTGGTGGAATCGGAGGCGGAGGGTTGTTTATCGAGAGCAGCTCGCCGCTGACGTTGGGAACGGAACTGTCGCTCGAATTCGCGTTGCCCGATCGGCCCTTGGAAAAGCTGAAAGCCAAAGCGACGGTGGCCTGGGTCCGCCACAAATCTGAGCGGTACCTCTTATTTCCTGGAATGGGCGTACAGTTCGTGGAGATCGATGAGAAGGCCCAGCGTCTGCTTGTGAAGCTCGTCGAGGCATTAAATCGGGGCCGCAATCACAATCCGCACAAGCCTGTTACGCACTTTCAGCCCAGCGCATGATATCGGCGCCGTGGTTTTCCCGCGCTATCGGCTCATCTTCAACGAATCGCCATCGAGTAGCTGCTTCCGCCTGAACCGTCGCGCGGAGTGGTGCCGCAGACGATCCAAGAGCTGGATCGTCTCGAACATC
>JAOUEB010000188.1 GCA_029858925.1 Nitrospira sp. | reverse complement strand
TGTGATCGGAGGAAATCTTCAAGCGGTGGCGATCCAGGCCGCTGATCGGGTGACGATGCTGGTTCAGGCAGAAGTGCAAGGGGTTCAATTGCTCGGGTCTGCGCCGTTGCGTGTGCGCCAGCCTGTCGAGGCGGCCAACCGGTCCTATCCGCCGGATCGCGATAAAGTGCAGCGCTTGATCACGGAGCGTATGCAAATGTGGGAAAAGGGGGTAGAGAGTGCGGGGGGTCTCTTGAACTCCGAACTCTCCCGGTTCCTTCTCGAAACCAAGGTTCGTGGCGGGGATAAGGTCGTCGGGTTGCTGATCGCGGATCAACATGGTGCGCTTGTTGCGGCTAGTTCCGATCCCGACCATTACTATTTCGGGGATGAATCCTGGTGGAACACAATTCGGGCCGGAAACGGCGATCAAGTCTATGTGAGTGGCCTAATTTCGGCCCACGAGGGGTCATTCCGCACTTCCGAAGAAACGATTGATATCGCGGTGCCGATTTTGGACGACCGGCAGCGCACGGTTATCGGAGCGGTCAAAGCCTCCTATCGATTTGATATTCTTTTCGCCATGATCAAGCAGATTCAGATTGGGCAGACTGGCCATGCAATGTTGTTTGATGCTGCGGGAAATCCGCTCGTCTGCCCGATCCTGCCACGGCAGGCACATCGTATTCCAAGTCAGTTGATGGCGATGATTGGGTCGTCGGAGCCTGGATGGGGCATTGCGGAGGATGATGGACACGGGGCGACGGATACCGTCGTCGGCTATGCCCCGGTTTCCAGACTCACATTGCCGGAGAATCCGTGGCATGTGTTAGTGCGGCAACAGCCCGGGGAGAGTTACGCGCCCATTCAGGATCAATTGCGGAATCTTGCGGTGATCGGGCTGGTCATGCTGGGTCTCTTGTGGGCAATAGGACGATATGTGGCCACTCGCATCGCTCGCCCGATTCAGATTTTGCAAGCCGGCGTTGAGGCGATCAGTAAAGGTACATTCGATCAGCGGTTGAATATTCAAACGGGCGATGAGTTTGAGGATCTGGCCTCGGACGTTCACCGCATGGCCGACCGGCTGAAGGCGTCGCGCTTGGAGCTGGAGACCTTGAATGCCGATCTGTCCCGGCGCGTGGAGGAAAAAACTGCCGAGGCGACAGGGCACATGAAAAAGCTGCAGCTCGCCGAACGCCTGGCGACTCTCGGCAAAGTGGCCAGCGGAATTGCGCATGAAATCAATAACCCCCTGGGAATCATTCTGAATCGGATCGAGTGCATGGAGATGGAAGCCACGCAGTTGCACCTGCCGGAGGAGCAGCAGCGGGACTTGCTGGCGATCCGGACCCAGGCCGATCGCATCTCGCGGGTCACGAAGAGTATGCTGGCTTTGTCGAGGGGTGCGGCTACTGTGTTGAAACCCCTGGATCTGAACTGCGTCCTGCGTTCCTGCATCGATGCCTCGAAAGACCGGGCTACGGCCAAGGGCGTGCGGATAGAATCGGCCTTGTCACCGGGGGTGCCGCCGATTATGGGAGACCGCGACCGGATCGAAACGGTGATGTTGAATCTGATCAACAACGCGCTCGATGCGGCTGCGATCGGAGCCCCACCGGGCCTCGTGACGGTCCAGTCGGAAGGGTGCCCGGGGAAAGAGGGGGATCTGGTCGTGGTCCGGATCATCGACAGTGGACCCGGCATCCCTGAGGAGATGCTGGGGCGAATCTTCGACCCGTTCTTTACGACCAAGCATGAAGGGC
Organism: Nitrospira sp.; assembly: GCA_029858925.1. Classification (GTDB taxonomy): domain Bacteria; phylum Nitrospirota; class Nitrospiria; order Nitrospirales; family Nitrospiraceae; genus Nitrospira_D. Next base: position 2,624 of record JAOUEB010000188.1, on the reverse strand, counting down.
AGGGCACCGGTTTGGGATTGTTCCTCAGTTATGGGATCGTGGCCGATCATCGCGGACGTCTCGAAATCGAAAACGGCCGGCGCGGAGCAGTGGCGTCCGTCGTTCTTCCCGCCCTTGTGCCGGTAGCGGAATCGCAGCAGGAGGCCAGATGGGAGCAGGCAAGATACTGATCGTCGACGACGAAGTGGATGCGCTGGACAATTGCCGTCGCATCTTGAGCCGATTGGGGTATGACTGCCTGACGGAGCACGATCCCGTGCGGGCCGTGCAGCGGATTCAGCAGGAACGCCCCGATCTGGTCTTCACCGACCTGCGCATGCCGGGTCTCGACGGGATCGGCGTGCTGGTGGAGGCGAAGCGGGTCGACTCCAGCATCAACGTGGTTTTGCTGACGGCCTATGCGACCGTTCAGACGGCTGTGGCCTCCATGCGGTACGGAGCGCTGGATTATGTCCTGAAACCCTACACCAGCAAGGATCTAGAGGAGGTTGCCAAACGGGCGTTTGAACAGGCCGGGCCGATGCACCCCGGTGCGGATCTTCCGAAGGGCGCTCTTCCAACCGTGGCCGGGGGGAAGAGCGGCATTGGAGCCATTCTCGGGAATAGTCAGGCGATTCGTGAGGTGAAGGATCTCATCAAGAAAGTCGCGCGGACGGATGCGAACATTTTGATCTACGGTGAAAGCGGAACGGGCAAGGAGTTGGCGGCGCGCGCGATTCACGATGAAAGTGACCGGACTGGCCAGCCCTTCGTGCCGATCGATTGTGTCGCCTTGCCCGACTCTCTCCTGGAATCTGAATTGTTCGGGCATGAGAAGGGTGCCTTCTCCGGCGCGCATGCGGCGAAGGCCGGTCTTTTCGAAGTGGCAAACCGCGGGACGGTATTTCTCGACGAAGTCAGCGGGATGAGCCAGATGCTGCAGTCTCGGCTTCTCCGAGTGCTGCAGGAACGTCACGTCCGCCGCGTGGGAGGTACGCGTTACGCGGACATCGATGTGCGGGTGATTGCCGCGTCCAACTGCGACCTGGAAGAGGCCTGTCGGCGTGGCGAGTTTCGGGAGGATCTCTACTATCGCCTCAACGTCATTCCCATCGTGCTGCCGCCGTTGCGGGAACGGGATGGCGATGTGCAGGTGTTGGCGCAGGAATTCCTTGCGCGTTCCAGAGGGTGGGGGAGCGCCATGCCCGATGCCGAGCCGGCATTTTCCCCTTCCGCGCTGGCCTGTTTGAAGGCGCACACCTGGCCCGGCAATATTCGGGAGCTTCAGAATGTGATGGAACGCGTGGCGGCGCTGGCCGATGGTCCCACCATCCGGGCCGAACATCTGTCCGAGCGTATTCGTGCTGCGCGACCGGATGACTCGGTTGCGGAGGACATGGCCTCCTACAAGCAGGCCAAGCAGGAAGTCGTCCGTTCGTTCGAGCGCTCGTTTCTGCTGGATTTGCTGAAGCGCCATGATTGGCATATGAGCAATGCGGCGCAAGAAGCCGGGGTTGATCGCAAGACCATCGAGCGGATGGTCAAGCGCCATGGGCTTCGGGAGCCGTAGCAGATTCGGTCCTATCCGTTTTCCCCCATCCCAACGAACATTCTGCTACTTCTTGGGGTGTTGCCACCCATCGGGCGCCTCATTCTCCATAGTTAGAGTCTCGCTCGGCATCTCAATTGCCTGTGAATCTTGCCTATGAGCAATGCCGGACCCATATGCCCGGCGGGGACCGGTAAAGAAGCATGACCTTGCGATGACACACGACAAGATCCTCATCGTGGACGACGAACCGGAGGCCCTGGAGAATTGCCGGCGGATACTGACAGGGCATCAATACGACTGCATCGTCGAAACGGACCCGTATCGAGCGCTGGACGTCATCGAACGGGAACATCCCAAGGTGCTGCTGACGGATCTTCGGATGCCTGGGCTGGACGGGATTGATTTGCTGAAAGCAGCCAGACGCCTTGATCCTACGATAAAGGTGGTGCTGCTGACGGCGGATGCCTTCATTCAGACTGCGGTGGTATTCATGGGGCATGGAGCTTTCGATTACCTCGCCAAACCGTTTACCGGCAAAGAGTTGTGTAGCGTCCTCCGACGCGCGTTAGGAGAGGAATCGGTCGACCGTATTGAGATGAAGAAAGTTACGCCGCCACGATCTGCCAGCTGAGGTGGGGAAGTGTGCTGCCGAACCGGCGTTGCTGAGAATCAGTCCTGCGATACAAGCCGTACTTTGGTGCATTGTTCCATCTCGCGACAGTATCGGGTTTGTGGTTGTCTAAAGTGATAGACAGATCTATCTGATTGATTTTTCTGATTGCGCCAATTCCATTCTTGCGGAGACGGGATGACCAAGTCCCATTGCATGAATATTAGCCTGCGATATTCCAGTGACGGTGGGAATGCGTGGACCAGCATCAATAGCGTGGATTCTTGGCTTGAGAATTACAGGTATTGATATTGCCTAATGGCTCTAGCGCTGGTGAAGGAAAAGTTGTTTGGAACGGCCTCCGAATAACCGGCATCTCGTGTGAAATGCACTTCACCAGCCCTTATTGTTCTTGGAGCGATGAATATGCGCCGGAAGCGGCGAGGCCGAATGGAACGGTGGATGATCGTAGCGGGGTAGGGG
>JAOUEB010000187.1 GCA_029858925.1 Nitrospira sp. | reverse complement strand
CGCTTGAGACCTCATCATAAGATCCTCCTTCGTCATAACAAACTGTTCCGCCATTGCTCAGGAACACGCTGCGGGGAAAATGAGAATCATGCTAACATGCGTTCCTGGTTCCGTCAACGAAACGCGCCCCGGTCGTTGGCGATCCGGAGATGATTCTCATGCTCCACTACTCATTAAGGAAACCTCTCAAGGGACGAGAACGGACACTCCATGGCCGACATTCAGATCGAAGACGGAATCGTCAAAATTGCCAACCTCGACATCCAGGACCCCAAATCAGCCGCCATCTTGGCTGCGTATCCCCAAACACGTTGGGCGGAAATCACGCGCCGGGCGGTCAAGATCGGGCTGGGCTATCTCAAGGGAGGGGAGCAGGGTTAGCTTGCGGTCTCGTGAACACGCTCCTGCTGCCATCGTACGTCTCTGCAAAACGCGCGTCGTTCGTGAAGCGTATCTCGCATCTCGCAAAAAAAGATGGAACACGCCTCTTTCCATCCTGCGCTTCACGCTTCACGCGATACGAACGTTCAGCAGCTAGGGTTTCGGTCTTGCGGCTTGGTCAGCTTCGGTAACAGCCGCTCGCGCGCGGGCATGCGCTCCACCCAATTCGAGATACCGGCGAAACGCCTCAATGGATTTCGGTTGGTCGTTCAAATGATCTGCGTACAGCGTCCCCAATGAGAAGTACACGTCTTGATAACCTGCGTTGACCTTCAACGCCTGACGCAGCGCCGTTTCAGCTTCCACAAACTTTCCCCGCTTCTCCTGGACGAGCCCCAGCATGTAAAACGAATCGGGATTGGCCGAGGCATGCTGCACAGCAAGCTGTCCTGAGGCGAGCGCTTCATCGAGATTCGGAACCGCTTCCAAATGAACATAACTCTTGAGAACATAGGCATCGCCATAGGTCGGATCCTGCGCGATCGCGAGATTGAGCCGCTCCAACGCCTCCGCCGCCGGCTTTCCTGCCTGCAGCATCGCAAAGGCCTGTTCGTAGTGGCTTCTGGCCGCCCGTTGCCGCGCCATAGAATCTTGAAGTTCGCCGTCCGGCAGAAGCGTAACCATCCGTCCTTCAACCAATACCGTATCCCCGTCTCCATCAATCCTCAAACTGGTGGGATGCTGCGCTCCCTGGGAGTCGGCTTGGACCCGTTGCGCAAGATAGGCTCCCAGTTCGGATGCCATGAGCCACCCATTCTTATCCGCATCGGCCGCGCCCGCGAGTCCGGCCAGCAACGCCTGGACGAAAAGACTCTTTCCATCGGACCGAAATGAGCGTTCCCCCTTGCGGGCTGCGCTGATGACCTGCACCACGCGCCGGTCGATATCGGCCTCCGGGGCAAGCCGGCCTTCGAGCGACAACGGCTGCGGCGCCGTCAGTTCCCATCCGAACACGGGAGCATCCAAAATCAGGAGTGTGTGTTTTGAAGCCGAACGCCTGGTAAATTCCTTCAGATGCTCAACCGTCACGGCCTTCGCAACGTTATTGACCTGCGCATCCGCCGGCACGAGATAACTTCGGTCTTCCCCATCGACATCTTGCGCCGCTCCCGCATGGCCCGCATAGAAGATCACCAGCCGGTCCATACGGCCGACCTTTCTCGGCAACATATCGTTCAAGACCTGCTGTAACCGACGGAAGACAGCATCCTTTTCGTAGATCTCCACCACCTCATCGAACCCCAACTGCTGAAATGCCTGGGCCACTCGCTTCGCGTCATTGACCGCCCCCAGAACGGGCGGCGCCACGACATAGCCTTCAATCCCTATCACGATCGCCCAGGACTTGTAATACAGACCTTCCGGCTTCCCCAGTTGAGCGTAAGCGGTCGAAGAAGTGACATACGGTACCAAGCCTGAAGAATGGCTCAATACAAAAGCGGCGATCCCAAGAATGCGAAGATATCGTGTCATGGGTTCAGGAATGATGTGGATAATAGAATGCGCGTCAGCCTACTGCCAGTCTTCGATGGCTGTCAAGAAATCAGGTTGGAGCTTTCCCCTGACTTGCGTAAGAGCCGTAACGGCCCCTCCCATCCCGCACAACTGTATAGTTGCAGGAGCCGCCACCTTTCTCCATAATTGCGCAACCTGGGACGAGACTGAGTCGACTGAGGAGGCCTACAGACTATGAGCGAACAGATTGAGACCCTCTTGAAAGAAAGCCGGACGTACCATCCCACCGCCAAAACAATTGCTGACGCCCATATTAAGGACTATGAGGCCGAGTACAAGAAATCCATCGCCGACCCGGAAGGGTTTTGGAGCGCCGCCGCAAAAGAGTTGGAATGGTTCACGCCCTGGAACAAAGTTCTCGAGTGGAATTATCCCTGGGCCAAATGGTTTGTCGGCGCCACCTGCAATATCGCCTACAACTGCCTGGATCGCCACGTCAAAACCTGGCGTAAGAACAAAGTGGCGCTGATTTGGGTGGGGGAACAGGATCAGGAGCGCGTCTTCACCTATGGAGAACTGTACCGGCAAGTGAATCGTTGCGCCAACGCCCTGAAAAAACTGGGCATCACGAAAGGCGATCGGGTCACTATCTATCTCCCGAAAGTTCCGGAGCAGGTCATCGCGATGCTGGCCTGCGCCAGAATCGGCGCCATTCACAGCGTGGTCTATTCAGGCTTCAGCGCTCCGGCCCTCGCCAGCCGTATCAACGATGCCGAAGCCAAGCTGGTGATCACCGCCGATGTCGGGTTCGATCGAGGCAAGATCATCCCCCTGAAACCGGTTGTCGACGCAGCAATGAACACATGCCCCACCGTGGAACATGTGATTGTCGTGCGCCGGCAGAATCCAGGGCCGGCCCTGTCTGCGCCGAAGGAAATCGATTGGAACGACTGGGTGAAAGCCGAGCGCGCGATCTGCGAAGCGGAGCCATTGGATGCGGAAACCCCGCTGTACATCCTCTACACGTCCGGGACGACCGGCAAACCGAAGGGCGTCGTCCATGTTCACGGCGGTTATATGGTCGGCACCTATACGACGACCAAATACGTGTTCGATCTGAAAGACGACGACGTGTACTTCTGCGTAGCCGATCCCGGCTGGGTCACAGGCCATAGCTATATCGTCTATGGCCCGCTCCTCAACGGGGCGACGATCTTGACGGCGGAAGGCAAACCGGACTACCCAACTCCTGGCCGCTGGTGGGACTTGATCGAACGATACGGAGTCTCAATTTTTTACACGACTCCGACCGCGATTCGCTTGCTCATGCGGTACGGCGAAGACTGGCCCAAGAAATCCGACCTCTCGTCGCTCCGCATTCTGGGCAGCGTGGGGGAGCCGATCAATCCTGAAGCCTGGGAGTGGTTTCACCGCGCGACGGGTGGAGACAAACCCATCATGGACACCTGGTGGCAGACAGAGACGGGTTCCATTCTCATCACGCCCCTTCCCACAGTGCCGCTCAAACCAGGCTCCGCCACGAGACCGTTTTTAGGCATCGAAGCCGATGTGGTGGACCGGGAGGGTAACAGTTTGCCTGCCAATGCCGGAGGCTTTGCTGTCATCAAGAAACCATGGCCCTCGATGATGCGCACCATCTATAAGGACCCGGAACGGTACAAAACCTACTGGAACACGATCCCGAATTGTTATGCCGCAGGCGATGTCTGCCATAAAGACGCGGACGGCTATATGTGGTTCATGGGCCGGGCGGACGATGTCATCAAGGTGGCCGGGAATCGGCTGGGCACAGCGGAAGTCGAAAGCGCATTGGTCAGCCATCCGGCCGTCGCAGAAGCCGCCGTCATCGGCAAACCGCACAAGACCGTCGGTGAATCCATCAAAGCCTTCGTCATTCTGAAGCAGGGGGAGCAGGAAAGCCCGGCGCTCATCAAATCGATCAAGGATCAGGTGCTGAAAGAGCTGGGGAAAATCGGCGTCCCGTCCGAGATCGATATCGTCTCGTCCCTTCCGAAGACCAGGTCGGGGAAAATCATGCGGCGAGTCCTAAAGGCGAAAGAACTCGGGCAAGACCCAGGGGATATTTCAACGATTGAGGAGTGACGCGCTTGGCACGAGGCGGGCGAAAACCCGGCGAGCCGATCTATTTGAGGCGGCACATGGTCGCGCTCGCCGGAGCCGTGGCGCTCCCCATTGTTCTGTTGCAGCTATACAAGCTCTTCATCGGCCCGCTGAGTTTTGACATTCAACTCGGTGTGGTGCTTCTCATGTCTATCCTCGCCGGCCTCGGCCTGTATGTGACCCACCGCTCGTCGGCACAAAACGAGCCGTAGCCCACCTTATTCCAAGGGCGCAATCTTCCGGAGCTCCTCTCGCGCACAGGCCCTGTCCCAGTCAGCAAGCAGCTCTTGTTGATGCAGCGCCGCCCATTCAATGACAAGGCCAGTGACACG
>JAOUEB010000185.1 GCA_029858925.1 Nitrospira sp. | reverse complement strand
GCCGCAAGAAGCCTTCCTGGCAATTTTGAAAGTCGGTGATGAATGAACGCCGATCCGAACCGGACCGATGCCGACAAGATGTCCGGTTCTCCTGCCGGAGGGCCGCAGGCGCCGGTGTCCGGGGCTACGGTGTCCGAACGAAAGGCCGACCAGGCCGGACTGAAGTCGATCTTTCGGGAATATGCGGAAGCCATCATCGTGGCCATTGTGCTGGCCTTTGCGATTCGGGTATTCGTGGTGCAGGCGTTCAAGATTCCATCCGGCTCGATGATTCCGACCTTGCTGATCGGCGACCATATTTTAGTGAGCAAGTTGTCGTATGGGTTCCAGTGGCCCGCCGACTGCACGCTTCAATGGAACGTGCCGCCGGTCAATTGCTATACGTCCACAACGGTGATCGAGTTTGGAAAACCGCAGCGCGGGGATGTCATCGTGTTCCGCTTTCCTGAAGACGAAGAAAAAGATTTCATCAAGCGCATCGTCGGGACGCCCGGCGATACGGTGCAGGTGCTCAACAAAGTCGTGCTGGTCAACGGGCAGCCCCTCGACGACAAGGCGTTTACACAGCGCATCGATCCCGGCATTATCGACGGCACGATCAACTCGCGGGATAATTTCGGACCGGTCACGGTTCCCGAAGGATCGTATTTCGTGATGGGTGACAATCGGGATCAGAGTCTCGATAGCCGGTTCTGGGGGTATGTGCGGGAAGAGAAAATCCGAGGCAAAGCCTTTCGGATTTATTGGTCGTGGAACGGGCAGGGCAATTGGACGGAGTGGGTCCGATGGGATCGATTCGGCAAAGGAATTCAATGAAAGCAGGCGCGAAGTCTTCCAGCGCGGCGGGCGAGCCGAACAGCCGGAATCAATCGCCGACGCCTCAGGCGCTGCGGCAGTATATCCAGCGGTTTCCACAGGCGTCCGTCCTTGTCGTCGGAGATTTGATTCTGGACCATTATGTGATGGGAAGGGTGAGCCGTATTTCGCCGGAAGCGCCGGTGCCCGTGGTACATGTCGAGTCCGAGTCGCTGCGGCTCGGCGGCGCCGCCAACGTGTTCAACAATATTTTGGCGTTGGGCGGGAAGGTCGATCTCTGTGGTGTGATCGGCGCGGATGAGAGCGGACGGCTCTTGATGAAGGAACTCGGCACGAAGCGGTCCGGGCGCGGCGGGGTGGTCATCGACCACGATCGTCCTACGACGAGAAAAAGCCGGGTGATTGCGCATAATCAGCAGATTGTCCGATACGATATCGAGGGGCGAACCGAGCTGAAAGCGTCGCTCCAGCGTCGAATCGTTCAGTACGTCGAATCGCGGCTGCGGGAGCTGTCGTGTGTGGTGGTCTCCGACTATGCCAAGGGTGTCGTATCGGCGTCGTTGATGTCCGACATTACCAGGTTGGCGGCATTGCGAAAGGTTCCGGTCATCGTCGATCCGAAGGTCGAACATTTTGGATACTACAAAGGTGTCACGGTGATGACGCCGAATCATCTGGAAGCGACCCAGGCGTCCGGTTTGCACGGCGACGATGATCAAACGATCAATGAAGCCGGCGCCATGATCCGCCAGCGGCTGGGATGCCAGTCGGTGCTCATCACGCGCGGTGAAAAGGGCATGAGTCTGTATGAACGCGACGGGGTCTCCTGGCATCTGCCGACGCAAGCCAGACAGGTATACGATGTCACCGGCGCGGGCGACACGGTCATTGGAACGTTGGCGCTGGCGCTTTCGACCGGCGCAAGCATCAAACAGGGTGCGATATTGGCGAATCATGCGGCCGGGATCGTGGTCGGCATGGTGGGAACGGCAACCGTTTCTCCCAAGCAACTGATGGAGGCGCTGGGAAATGAGTAAGCCCGCTCGTCCCGTGACCGTCGTCATTCCGGCGCGATATGGCTCGTCCCGTTTTCCGGGGAAGCCGTTGGTCACGCTCAACGGCAAGCCGATGATCCAGCACGTGTACGAACAGGCCGTTGCGTGCCGGGCCGTCTCGGATGTGTTGGTGGCGACCGACGACGATCGCATCAAGCAGGCGGTCGAGCAGTTCGGGGGGCGTGTCGTCATGATGAGCGGGGATTATCGTACAGGCACCGACCGGGTAGCGGCGGTGGCGCGCATGTTCGCGGGCGATTTGTTCGTGGATCTGCAGGGTGACGAAATTCCGCTGAATCCCGCATTACTGGCCGATCTCATCGAGCCGTTCATTCAGAGCGGCGCCCAGATGGGGACATTGAAACGGGTGATGGATTCGACGGAGGATCTGCACAATCCTGGTGTGGTCAAAGTGGTAACGGACTCCCGCGGCTACGCGCTCTACTTTTCCAGGGCGCCGATTCCGCTGGTTCGAGACGATCCCAACCACAGAGCTGTCGGCGGGCTGCACTACATCCATCTGGGCCTCTATATGTACACGAAAGAGATCCTGCTGAAGTATACGGCGTTGCCGACCAGCCATTTGGAAGATGCCGAGAAACTCGAACAGCTTCGCGCATTGGATCACGGCATACCTGTCAGGGTCTGGGAAACCACACACGCATCGTTGCGGGTCGATCAACCGGAGGATGTGCCGGAGGTCGCCGAGAAGTTACAGCATTACGACGTCGTCAAGCGCGAGATGGAACTCAAAGGGGTCGCGTCGCTCCGATGAAGGCGCCATGCGGATCGGAGTGGTCCGATCTCCGGCGGTGGAGGCAGCCATGAGCAAATTTATTTTTGTGACGGGCGGAGTCGTGTCGTCGTTGGGCAAGGGACTGGCCTCGGCGTCTATCGGGAATCTTCTCGAAAGCCGCGGCTTGAAGATCACGTTTCTCAAGCTGGATCCCTATATCAACGTGGATCCTGGCACGATGAACCCCTATCAGCACGGCGAGGTCTACGTGACGGACGACGGGGCCGAGACCGACCTCGACCTGGGGCATTATGAGCGGTTTACGTCGCTGTCGTTGACGAAGGAAAGCAATTATACGACGGGCCGGATTTATCATTCCGTTATCACCAAAGAGCGGCGCGGCGATTATCTGGGTGCAACCGTGCAGGTAGTGCCCCATGTGACGGACGAGATCAAGCAGGCGATCATGCGCATTTCAAAGGGCATGGACGTCACGATCGTCGAGATCGGCGGCACGGTAGGCGACATCGAAAGCCTGCCCTTCCTCGAAGCCATCAGACAATTGCCCTACGATGTCGGGCGCGACAATGTCTTGTACGTCCACCTCACATTGGTGCCATACATCGGCGCCGCCGGCGAGTTGAAGACCAAGCCGACGCAACATTCGGTCAATAAACTGCGCGAGATCGGCATTCAGCCGAATATCCTCTTGTGCCGTACCGACCGCTATCTGCCGCCTGAACTCAAGGGCAAAATCGCCATGTTTTGCAATGTGGAAAAGGATGCTGTCATCACCGCCAAAGACGTCGATACGATTTACGAAGTGCCGATCGTCTTTCGAAAGGAAGGGTTGGATGAACTGATCATCCGGCAGCTGCATTTGGAAACCGGGCAGCCGAATTTGCGTGAGTGGGACGCGATGGTGCAAAAAATCAAGCGGCCCAAGCATGAAATCTTGGTGGCGTTGGTGGGGAAGTACGCCGGGCTCAAGGAATGTTACAAGAGTCTTGGCGAGGCTCTGGTGCATGGAGGACTTGATCACGAAACCAAGGTCAATATCAGTTGGATCGAGTCCGAAGACATCGAACGGCAAGGCACGGAACGGATTCTGCGCGAGGCCGATGGCATCTTGATTCCCGGCGGGTTCGGCGCGCGTGGCATTGAAGGTAAGATTGCGACGATCCGGTATGCGCGTGAGCGGCAGACCCCGTTTCTCGGACTCTGTCTGGGCATGCAGTGCGCGGTGATTGAGTTTGCGCGCAATGTGGTGGGATTGGTCGGCGCCAACAGTTCGGAGTTCGACGAGCAGTCGCCCCATCCAGTCATCCACTTGATGTCCGATCAACAGGGAGTCAACGGCAAAGGCGGTACGATGCGTCTGGGGTCCTATCTCTGCAGGCTCGGCGAGGGTCTGCTTGCGCAGAAGATGTATGGAGTGGCCGAAGTCCGCGAACGTCACCGGCATCGCTACGAATTCAATAATGCATATCGTGAACAGCTAACGGCCAAAGGTCTGGTCCTGTCCGGGCTGTCTCCGGACGGACGATTGGTCGAAATCATCGAATTGAAGGATCATCCCTGGTTCTTAGGCACCCAGTTTCATCCGGAATATAGGTCCCGTCCGCATAGGCCGCATCCGCTGTTCAGTGGATTCGTCGGCGCGGCGTTGCGGAAAAAGCTGGGCCAGTGACGTGAGATGCTGAAACCGACTTTCAACGGCGTTCTCGGCCTTCGTTTGGGATAAGAGGGCGTCTTGGCGCCCTCAGGGTTGGGCGGG
>JAOUEB010000186.1 GCA_029858925.1 Nitrospira sp. | reverse complement strand
CGTTGTATCAGTCGGTCTCGTACGGACGGTGTGACGAACAGGCTGGATACTCAACCACGCTTGAGTTGCTGTAATCTTTCAACAATCCAAAAACCCAGATAGACGGGAGGCATCAACAGGACGTTATAGAACAGTTTCAACAACGTGGTTCCGAGACCCGGCGCTCTCCGCCCTTCATCCGCATTCCACATGGCGATGAACGGCGCATTCAATGTGCGAAACCGTGCGCCCCATGCCTGAATTTCATCGACTGAACGGCCGCCTTCGCGAATGAGCGTACGCGCTACGGCCTCGTCATCCTCCAATTCGCGGAGGAGTTCAAGGACGCGAGCATCTCTCGTGCGGAGAAACTTCAGGAGCTTGCCATCGGCATAATCGAGGTCGCCAAAAAGGTAGCCATTCATGAGGTCCTGACCTTGGCGCTGGCTCTCCAAGACTTGTCGCCCTTTATCCAACATGCGGGGCAACCAGATGCATCCCATCAGGTCCGCATTCCAGGAACGAGGCATCCAGTTCTCTGTACACATAGGTTCGCATCCTCAGGTGAGGGATACGGGATGTCAAGAAATAATGCGACACCAGGCCCCCATCCTGCGCATGGCAGTCCGACGCAGTCCGCCACGCCCCCCCCCGCCGCACAGGCCTATAGACCAAGCTGAACAGAAAACGTAAAATATCTCGGTCCCATACAGCCATAAATCGATGTGTGGCCATCCATGCGCGCGCTCGTACTCAATGGAGCGATCGGTATCGACTCGGCACTGTCAAGGTGCGAAACCTACGTGGTGCGCGCGCTTGAATCGCGTGGGGCGCAAGTCGATGTGCGGCGGATGCAGGAGATACCCGTGGCGTGGTGCCAGGGTTGCTTCGAATGCTGGACGCACACGCCCGGCATCTGCAAAATCGACGATGCAGGCCGCAGCATTGTCGAAGCCTTCGCCAAAAGTGATGTACTCGTCTGCCTTACCCCAGTCACCTTCGGCGGGTACTCTTCCGAACTCAAGAAGGCGCTCGATCGTTCCCTCGGTGTTCTCTTGCCATTCTTCAAACGGATTGACGGCGAGGTGCATCATCCGCAACGATATGCGCGCCATGTGGCTATTGGCGTTGTGGCCACACTGGAGCATCCGGACGCCGAAGCCGAGACCACACTGCGAACGCTCGTAACCCGGAATGCGATCAACTTTGGGGCCGCGGTCCATGCGGTTGCAGTCCTCAACGGTCCCACCGATGAGGCGCGCGAATCAGGAACCTGCACGGCACTGATCGATACACTGACCGCCTCACTGCCTCCCACAGCACACCTCCACATTGACGACGTCGACCGCCTTCTCCCAGCATTGCCGTGCGCAGAGGATATCGCCGTCCCCCCGCAACGCGCGCTGCTCCTGGTGGGGAGTGCCAAGCCACGCGGCACCAGCACCTCTGAGGCGCTGGGACACGAGATGCTGGCCCGCCTCGCGGCGCGCGGCCTCGCAACCACCACGCGCTGGGTCCAGCATGATGCCCACTCGGCTCACGGTCTCGCCGCACTCACTGCTGCCGCGCGCACGCACGACCTGCTCGTGGTCGCCACTCCCCTGTACATCGACACGCTCCCATCGCTGGTAACCCGTTCGCTCGAAGCCATTGCTGTCAATCGGCAGTCTCTGGTATCGGCGCCACCACTGACGGTTGCGATGATCGTCAACTGCGGCTTCCCCGAGGCGCGGCATTGTTCCGTGGCCTCGGCTATCGGCGCACTCTTTGCGCGTACGACTGGAGCGCGTTGGGCTGGAGCGCTGCAGTTAGGCGGGGGCGGTGTGGTGGGCGGCCGCCCTCTGCAGGAGGCAGGAAGCGTGGTAAAGCACCTCCCTGGCGCACTCGACAAGGCCTGCGCGATGCTCGCAGATGGGCGCGCCATCCCGCCAGAGTCCATGGCGGCATTCCGGCAGCCTCTCATGCCCACGACACTCTACATAGCTGCGGGCAACGCTGGGTGGCTCTGGACGACAGCGCACGAGAGGGAGCTTATGAAGCTGTGGCGTCGCCCATACACCGAGACTCCTTGAGCCACCGCAAAACCTAAAAACGAGGCTCAGAAGTCTTTTCTGATAAACCATTTCCCGCTGCACGATTTTTCCTTTCCCTTACCCACCCTCCTCGCGCTCGCCGCCTCCGCTCTTTCGCGCCAGTCAGGCCACCGCGCTCACCGAGGCTACTTGTGGAACTCCCCTGCAATCGGTACTCTGTATCCATTCAGGCACACGCCATCCATGAACAAGCCTCACACCATGACGCACCCCAGAGATCCCTTGCATGGGATAACCCTGGAGACCATTGTGGCCACGCTGGTTGCGCGGCACGGGTGGGCTGAACTTGGAAAGCGGGTTCCCATCCGCTGTTTCCGTCACCATCCCACAATCGCCTCCAGCTTGACGTTCTTGCGAAAAACGCCCTGGGCACGCCAACGGATCGAACGGATGTTTGTCGCGGAGCTCCCCCGGTGAGACGCTGACTGTATGGCCTCCAACGCGACCATTTATAAAGCTGCGCTGCAGATCGCCGACCTGGACCGCCAGTACTACCAGGATCATGCCCTCACGGTGGCACGCCATCCCTCTGAAACCGACGAGCGCGTGATGATGCGACTGCTGGCCTTCGCCCTCCACGCAAGCGACAGCTTATCCTTCGGGCGTGGCGTGGGAACCGAGGACGAACCCGCGCTCTGGCAAAAGGATTTGACCGGCGCCATCCGTCTCTGGATCGAGGTCGGCCAACCGGATGAGAAATCCCTTCGTCAGGCGTGCGGCCGCGCCGCACAGGTCGTCGTCTATGCCTATGGCGCCCGTAGCGCTGATGTCTGGTGGGCCAAGAACCGCCCCCTGTTCGATCAGCTGGAGAATCTGGCCGTGACGCTGCTCCCTGTGGAGAGCCTGCGCGCCCTCGCATCGTTGGCGAGCCCCAACATGCAATTACAATGGACGATTCAGGACGGACACCTGTGGATTGCCGACGATGCCCAAAACATCCATATCGAACTCCAGCGCTTGAAAACGTGATCCTTTGGATCTTGTCCTCTCACATTTCCGTCTGATGCCCGCGCAACAGCTTCTTGACCATTCTCGGCCACCTGGTAGGATTTTGAGCGAAAAGGGGGCCCTTGCTGACCTATCAGATCAGCGCGCGTACTGTGCGAGCACTGCTGTTCATCATTGCGATACTCGTCCCATCCGGCGCGTTTTCGCAACCGCCGGCGACGTCTTGTCCGCCCCCGCCCGCCCCCCACAGTGGATGAAATCCGGACGCTGGCCAAGGCCGCAAAGGATCACGGCTTCCTCTGGAAGATTCAAACACAGGGGCGCACCGGCTATCTTTGTGGCTCGATCCATCTCGGCAAACGAGAGTGGATGGTTCCGGGGCCAAAAACGATTGCGGCGCTTCAATCCAGCAAGGTGATCGCGCTTGAGCTGGATATTCTCGATCCGGAGATCCAAGCCCAGCTGGAAAACCCCTCCCAGTTTGGTATCACGCGCGTGCCGTTGCCGCCGCCGCTGCAACGACGCATGGACACCCTCGCCGCGCGCGTCTGCGCTTCTGCCGTTGCGCTGGCCGAAATGCACCCCTTGATGCAGTTGATGACATTGACGGTGCTTGACGCGCGCTTTTCCAATCTTGAGGCGGGTTATGGATCGAAAATGTTTCTGGCCGGATTCGCGAGGGGAGCGAAGAAGCCCATCGAAAGTCTGGAGACGCCTGAGGCGCAAATGCGCGCCCTCTTGGCTGGTGACGCCCAAAGTATCGCAGACACCGTTCGGACCGGTATGACACTCTTTGAAACCGGAAAACGGCGCGCGCAGACGGAACGACTGATCAATGCGTGGGCAACCGGCAATCTGAATGAGTTTCAACGCTTCGAGGAGTGGTGCGACTGTATGACCACCGAAGCCGATCGCGCCTATATGAAGGGCATACTCGACGACCGCAATCCACACCTCATTGCACTTGTAGTTTAACGAGACTGCCAGCAAATTCGTCATTCAAGCCATCGCCTACCCTCGCCACTCTCCCCTCCTGCAGAATAGAAAGCGGTCGGCTTGCCTTCCGCCACCCTGGAGATATACAATCGCCCACCCAATCACCCCTAGCTAGAGGTACACCATGCCTGCACTGGCAGTCCGACTGATTCAGCTTATCGAGAAGCACGCCGAAGACCTTTCCCGCGAACTCAGCGAAAAGGTGTGGAACGCCCCCCAATGCAGCGATTTGCGCAAGGTTCCCGCGGACCAACTTGAAGCCCGCACCCGCGAGATCTACCGCAATTTGAGTGACTGGCTGCTGAACAAGACAGAAGCTCAGTTGGCGCATCGTTACACCGAGCTGGGAGCGACACGCTTCCAGCAGG
>JAOUEB010000184.1 GCA_029858925.1 Nitrospira sp. | reverse complement strand
TCAGAGATCGTGTTGCGGCGCATCCGCCTCAGGGAACCGCCTCCGTTCGATTCGTTGCTCAACCCACCGATACAGCACGGGAAGCACAACCAACGTCAGGAGCGTGGACGAAAACAATCCTCCAATGACCACCGTGGCAAGCGGCCGTTGTATCTCGGATCCAGGACCGCTGGATAACAGCAGGGGAATGAGCGCCATCATGGCGACGGCCGCTGTCATCAAGACAGGCCGCAACCGGAGCACCATGCCGGTCAGCACCGCCTCGTCCAACGGCATCCCCTGTTCCCGCAATTGATTGATATAGGCGATCTTTACCACCCCGTTCAGCACCGCCACACCGAACAAGGCGATGAAACCGACGGAGGCTGGAACCGAGAGATACAGTCCGCCAATCCAGAGCGCCAGGAGACCGCCAACCATCGCAAAAGGAATCGCGAGAAGAATGAGCGCCGCCTGTCTCATATTTCCAAACGTGAAAAAGAGCAGCAGAAAGATCAGCGCAATGACCAGCGGGACGACAACGGCCAAGCGCGCCATAGCCTTCTGTTGGTTTTCGAATTGACCGCCCCAGGTCACATAATAGCCGGGCGGAAGCTGGACCAGCCGATCTACCGCTGCTTGCACCTCTTCCACCGCGCCGACCAGATCACGCCCGACGACATTGGCCTCGATGACGATGCGACGGTTCGCATGTTCCCGGCTGATCTGCGCCGGCCCTTCCACAATGCGCATGTCGGTCAATTCCCGAAGTGGAATGCGGGAACCGTCTTGGGCAGTGACCCAGAGCGCCGCAATCGCCGCCACATCGGCGCGTTGTGCATCCGGAAAGCGCACCATGATTGGGAACCGCCACTGGCCTTCGAAGACAACCCCGGCGGCGAGTCCGCCACCGACGGCTTCAATCACTTCGGTGATCTCCGCCACATTGATTCCGTGGCGCGCAATCTTGGCGCGATCGACGTCAAGCTTCAGATAGTAGAGGCCCGACACCTGCTCGACTCGAATATCGGTCATGCCTCGCGCCTGCCGCAGCACCAGGGCGATCTCGTCCGCTTTTTCCCGCAACGTTTCGAGGTCATCGCCGAACAGTTTGACCGCAACCTGAGACCGAACCCCCGACACCAGTTCATCGACGCGCATGGCGATCGGTTGCGACAACCCAAACGCGATGCCGGGCACCTGTTGCAGTCGCCGCCGAACATGCTCTTCAATCTCGGCCTTGGACCGCGCCTGCCGCTCTGACTCCGGCGTGAGCAAGACATACATGTCGCTGAGCTCCATGCCCATCGGATCCGTCCCCAATTCGTTGGCCCCTGTGCGCGACACCACAGAGCGCACGTCCGGTATCTCCAGTAACGTCCGTTCCACTTCCCCTGAAACATTCAGCGATTCGCTGAGACTGATGCTCGGCAGCCGCATCACATTCACCACGAGCGTGCCTTCGTCCATGATCGGCACGAATTCACGACCGATGAATGGGATCAACGCAGCCCCGCCCGCAAGCGCGACGGCCGCCACAACGACGACCACACCAGTCCTGCGGAAGGCCCATTCCAGCATAAGCCGATAGCGCAGCCGCCCCGGTTCAAGGAAACGCCCGCTCTCCTGTGTCACGCGCGGCTTCATCAGCACCACCGCCAGCACCGGAACCACGGTCATGGAGAGCGCTAAGGAACTCAGGAGGACGATCACCACCGTCATCGCCAACGGAATGAACATCTTGCCTTCCATGCCTTGCAGAGTCAGGAGCGGGACGAAGGTCAACGCGATGATCAACTCTCCGAAGAGACTCGGCCTCCGCACTTCCAAGACCGCACGGAGCACGACCGGAACACGGTCGACGATCGAGACAACCCGGCCCTTGGTCTGCTCACTTAAATGGCGCTCCACGTTTTCGACCTGCACGATGGCCGCATCGACAATCATCCCCAGCGAAATGGCCAGCCCCCCCAAGGACATCAGATTCGCCGACAGACCGACCTGCTGCATGATCAAGAACGTGGCCAGCGTAGCCAGGGGCAGCGTCAGGGCGACGACAAGCGCCCCTCGAAGGTTCCGCAGAAACAGATACAGCACGAGGATCACCACCGCAGCGCCTTCCAGCAACGCCCGTTCAACCGTCGCAAGCGCCCGAGTCACCAGTTCGATACGGTCATAGAACGGAATCACCGATACGCCGGCCGGCAAGACCCGGTTGATCATCTCGACCTTGTCTTTGACTGCGGCAACCACCTCCCGGCTATTGCCGCCACGCAGCATGACGGCAATCCCTTCAACCACCTCGCCCCTCCCATCGCGGGTCACGCCCCCCAACCGGATGGCGGTTCCTTGGCGAACCTGGGCAACGTCCCGAAGATAGATGGGCGTCCCCTTGTGCGCCGCCACTACGATCTGTTCCAAATCCATTGCGGAACGGGCCAATCCCAGGCCATGGACGACCAACTTGTCTCCGCCTCGCTCGATATAACTACCCCCGGCATTTTGGTTGTTGCCTGCGACCGCAGCATGCACTTGACGCAATGTGAGCCCAAAACTTGTCAGGCGATTGGGATCGACGAGCACTTCATACTGCTTCGCCTGGCCGCCCAACGTATCGACATCCGCGAGGCCTGGGACCGCCCGGAGCATCGGACGAATCACCCAATCGTGAAGGGTTCGCAACTCCATGAGGCTCTGGGTCGAACCCTCGACCAGATACATGAAGACTTCGCTCAACCCCGTACTGACCGGGCCCAAGAGCGGTTCTGCCTCTTGTGGAAGCCGTGATCGCGCCTGGAGCACCCGCTCCAACACCAGTTGCCTGGCGAAATAGATATCCGTCCTGTCGTCAAATACGATCGTGATGACCGAGATCCCAAACCGCGACACCGACCGGAGTTCTGTTTTTCCCGGCAGATTCGTCAACTCGATCTCCAGGGGAAAGGTCACGAGGCGTTCGATTTCCGCAGGAGCCAGCGACGGCGTCTTGGTGATGACTTGCACCTGGACCGGAGTCACGTCGGGGAAGGCATCGATCGGCAGATGGTGGAAGGCCGCAGTTCCGCCTGCGATCAGTCCGAGAACCGCGAGCAATACGAGGAATCGTTGATCCAGTGCCGTACGGATCAGCCGTTCGATCATAACGGCCCTCCAGTCGGTATCTGCTCGCGGAGCATCTCCGACTTCAGCGCATAACTCCCCTGCGTGATGACTTCGTCATCTACTGCAAGCCCCGACACAACCTGGACATACTCGGTCGATGCCCGGCCGAGGGTGACCTCACGGAACTCAAACCTACTCGGCCCCCTTACCAGAAAGACGGCCGTCCGGCTGCCGACCTGCTGCACCGCCGCGTGCGGCACGCTCAAGACAGATTGCTCACCCGTAACCACTGAGACATCGGCGAACATCTCAGGCCGCAATCGGCCGTCGGCGTTGGACACCTCCGCGCGCGCCGTCACAGTCCGAGTCTTTGGATCGATCACGGCGCCGACATAGGTAATCACGCCTGAAAAGGTCGTCTCCGGATAGGCAGACACCTGCAATTGGATGGTGAGGCCGACCGTCAACAGACCGGCCTGTTGCTCGGGGAAATCGGCGCGCACCCACAGCGTCGAGAGATCTGCAATGGCGAACAGCGTTTTATTGGGGTCCACCACCTCGCCGATGGTGGCGTTCCGCTCAATGACCTCGCCGGCAAAGGGAGCTCGGAGCGAGACTCGAGCAACCTCCGCATGCGGCAATGTCTTGGCGGCCAGCTGCTGGATCTCCCGCTCGGTCATGCCGAGCAAGTGCAGCTTTTCTTCCGCTTCATGCAGGTCGGCGCGAGCATTGTCGTGGTCGGCCTCGCGGCGCTGATATTCACCTGCGCCTATGGCGCCCCGATCCAGCAGCGCGGCGGCCCGTTCGAGAAATTTCTCCGTCACGCGCAGCGCCGTCCGTGCCTTGCGATAGCCCAATTGGGCTTCTCCGATAGCGGGGCTGTCGAGCAGGAGCAGGCGATCGCCTTCTTTCACCCGATCGCCAAGATTGGCGGACACCGCGACAATACGACCAGGGACTCGCGCGCTCAGGTGCGCCAATCGATTGTCATTGGCGAGAATCCTTCCCGCTTGGGCCTTGAGCGTGACCTGAATTGGGCGGAGCGCCACACGATCCGTCTGAAGACGTGTCAGGGTCGGACTCCCCTCTGGAAGTTCGATCATGCCGGGCTCAGCGGGAGCCCTGGCCGCAGAGGCAGGGGGCTTCGGCGCATCGTCTTCCTTCGATTGGCACGATGAAGACACGACGGCCATCGACAGCAACAAGACGATCCGAAGAGAACACCATGACGCAGAGATCACGAATGGGCAGCTCATAGCAATCCTCCCACCGCTCGCTCCAGCCTGGCCAGAGCAATGGAGTGATCCG
>JAOUEB010000183.1 GCA_029858925.1 Nitrospira sp. | reverse complement strand
TGATCCCCCCAACGACCCAGTGCCGGTCATCGGGGATGTCGATCAATAGTCGCGTGAGATTCATGCGGGCGAGCTGAGAACCAAGTTCATCTTCCGTAAAGGCCGCGAGCAGAGAATTGTAGAAATCCCGGCGTAACATGTCCGGCTCGCCGGCGGCGTACTGATCGACGATGGCCTGCGCCGCTTCGGGCGATTCGGGACGGAGCAGGTCCATCACCAGCACCGGCGCGCCCGGCTTCACGAGCTGGCGAAGCTTGTGCCAGAACAGCAATGGATTGGGTAGATGGTGAAGCAGACTGTTGGAGATTGCCGCATCGGCGATATTGGCCCCAGCCACATCATCAAACCGTTCGCAACGCAACGTGATGCGGCTGGAGAGCCCTGCCTGCTGCACCGCCTGCTCGCCCAGCCGGATCATCGGAGCCGAGGCATCGATGCCGATGACCTGACAGGCCGGATACAGGCTGACGAATCGAATCGGAATGTCGGCCGGGCCGCAGCCGAGATCCAGCACCAGACCCTGTGAAAACTCCGGAAAGTATTCCTTGAAGCGCTCGACGAATCCTTGATTCTCTTCCGCGAAGTCGGCCCCCGCATAGGCTTCCGCTTGCTTCGGATCGTCCATTAACTCTGATTCCAAGACACGCGGCATCATCATCTTCGCCTCACAAGAACATGCGATCGTGATTAATTTCTGACTTAGCCGCCTTCACGGCTTGACCGAACCAGCCCAGCTTGCTATACAAGCACATTCAGACATTGCCGGTTACTCACTGACCACCTATGAAAGGGGACTCTCGTGAACAAACAGGATCTCATCGAATCCGTCGCCAAATCCGCAGGCCTCTCCAAAGCCGATGCCACCCGCGCGGTCAATGGAACCTTGCAGGCCATCAGCACCAGCCTGAAAAAGAAACAACCTGTGTCGCTCATCGGATTCGGCACGTTCAAAGTCAGTAACCGCGCCGCCCGTACCGGCCGCAACCCTCAAACCGGCAAAGCGATCAAAATCAAAGCCGCCAAGGTGCCCAAGTTCAAGGCCGGCAAAGCGCTGAAAGACGCCGTCAAGTAACAGGACGATCCGAAAGATAGGGGCCACGCGCGAGCCAGTCTCCGCGAGGCCCTATCTCCGGCTGCCTTCCCGCTCGACGGTGACCGTATCCCCAGGACGGACAATCCCCTCCCGCAACACTCTGGCGTAGACCCGACTCCATCCGGGGTTCGTGTTCTGTGAAATCCGAGAAAAGTCGTCATCGCGAAACCATCGGCCATTCTTGCTGCATGGAGACGTGTAGCTGGTCACTTCCAGCTGAAGATCCGGTCCAACCGACAGTAAGTCCCCGGGCCTCACCAGATCCCATTCCAGCCCCGCAATCGTCAGATTCTCCCCCGACAAACCCGCGTCGATCGAATGGCCTTCGTCCTGCAGTCGCTCGATCAATTCGAGCGAGTAGAGACAGACCGCGCGGTCGGGTCCGCCGTGGAATTTCAAATTCTCTTGCCGATCCCCCTCCACCCCGGCCTTACCGACCCTCGCTTCAAACACTGGGCGTTTGGGCACGCCTCCGTCAGAGACGCTGATCTGATGCACATGCGGATATGGCGGACGTCCATCGTTCATTTACACTCCTCCACAAGACTGAGCGCGCATGAATTCTATCGCGAGCCACCCATCCTGTTCCCGCTGCCGGCCCGGATAGAGGCCCGCCGCGGCAAAGGCTGCGACGATCTCCGCGCGCTGGTCCAGCAGCAGACCGGAAACCAGCCACTTGGGATGTGGGGAATCCGTCAACCGCTCGGCGAGCTGGAGCAAGGTCTGCCGATCCAGATTCGCGAGCACCAGATCGAACGACTGCCCCTTGGGAATCGCATCGAATCCGCCGCATTGGAGCGACAGTTCCTCACCAAAACGATTCTGTCTCGCATAATCCTGCGCGCATTCGATCGCCACGGGATCGTGATCGATACCGGCTGCCTGGACAGCGCCCAATCGCAGGGCCGCCATCGCCAAGAGGCCGCTGCCTGTTCCGATATCCAGCACCGATTCACCGCCACGGATGATCTCCTCCAGCCATTCCAACAACATCCGCGTCGTCGCATGGTGGCCGGTGCCGAAGGCCTGCTTGGGATCAAGGATGATCTCGATCTGATCAGGCTGAAGATTCACCGGCTCCCAGCTGGGTCTGACGACGATCCGTTTCCCGATCCGTAACGGTTTCACCGACCGGGCCCACTGCTGATTCCAATCCTGGAAGGGAACCCGATTGACCGATACAGGAATATCGGCCATGCCCGCCGAGTTCATGCGCTTGACCACGCTCTGCACCGATGCCAGCCGGTCTCCATTCCACTGGTCTTCCGGCCAATACAGATGAATCGCGCCCGCTTCTTCCCAGGCCCCTTGAACCGCGGGATCATCGAGCATCCCCAGCAACTCTCCGGCATCGACCGGCGCCTGAATACAGACCTCAACCCAATCCTTTTGCATAGAAACGTGCTCCTCGTGAAGCGTATCTCGCATCTCGTATCTCGCAAGCAAAGATGCAACACCCTCTCTTTCCGTCCTGCACTTCACGCTTCACGAGATACGAGCGACGAAGAGCGGAACGGCGGATCGACGAATGACGTTTGACGGATCATGATCGATCCAAGTAAGGTCGGTTGTATCATGGACCGGACTCGATCAGCGCTCCTCACCGGCTTGCTCGCCCGCATCGACCGCCGCATTGTGCAAGGCACCAGGGCAAGCGCGCACCTCACCCGCTGGCGCCTGGGACTCTTTCTCGCCGGCCTTCTCTCGTCCGTCACACTGTACAAACTCGAATCGTTTACTATCGGCAATCTGGTCCTGGCCTGTTTCGTCGCGTGCTTCATCGCCGTCGCGGCGTATCATAACAGGCTCGAAAGCCGGATTCATCGGCTCCGGCAATGGAAGACCATCAAGACCGGCCATCTGTCTCGGATCGGATTGGATTGGGCCGGGATCCCTGCGCGAACCGGCGAACCGCCTGATTCTCATCTCTATGCGAAGGATCTCGACCTCGTCGGCCCCCATTCACTGACGCATCTCCTGGACACGACGGTGTCAGACCATGGCCGTGAACGGTTGCGTACCTGGCTGCTCACACAACCGCCGGCTCCGTCTGATTGGAAAACACGCCAAGAGCTTGTCAGAGCGCTCACGCCGCGCTCGCTGTTTCGCGACCGCCTCGTGCTTGAGTCCCAGTTAGCCGGCGAACAGGAGATCAACGGACGGCGTCTCTCCGCTGTGCTTCAACATGCAGTCGTCATTCCCAGACTGAATCTCATACTCTCCATCCAAAGCCTCTTGGCTCTGTCAACGGTGATACTCGGCGCCGGCGCCCTCCTCAACTGGCTCCCCGGCTATTGGATGTTCTCATTCGGCGCTTACGCGATGATCTACCTGATGACGGATCAAGGGGAGGAACTGCTCGAACATGCGGTGGGGCTCCATCACGAGATGGAGCGATTGGGAACGGTCTTGAGCTATCTGGAACGTCATGCCTGCGTCCAGAACTCTCCCCTGGCAACCGCTTGCGCGCCGTTGATCCGGCAGGATGCCGCACCTTCCCTGCATGTGAAGCGAGCCGCGCGCATATTGCACGCCGTCAGCGTCAAAGCCCATCCGCTGATCCATCTGGCCATCAACGCGCTATGCCCCTGGGATCTGTGGTTCTCTCGACGCTTACTACAAGTTCAGCAAGCCCTCAGACAGCACCTTCCGCTCTGGCTTGACTGTTTGGCGGAAGTCGAAGCGGCATCGGCGCTGGCCACGTTCGCCTACCTCCATCCCGACTATGTGTGGCCGACCGCCCTCTCGCTGCCCGGCGAGCACAATGGCGCCGACGCCACGATCCATACCGAACAAATGAGCCACCCGCTCCTGCCGGTCAAGACCAGAGTGACGAACAACGCGCGCTTGGCCGGACTCGGCGCCATTCAGCTGATCACCGGCTCGAACATGTCCGGGAAAAGCACGTTCCTGAGAACGATCGGCATCAATCTCTGCCTCGCGCAAGCAGGGGCTCCCGTCTGTGCGCACCGATTTGAATGGACCTGGTGCCGGTTGGCCTGCTGCATCCGCATCGATGACTCGCTGGAAGCCGGCTTGTCGTTTTTCTACGCCGAGGTGAAGCGCCTGAAAAGCATTCTCGACGCAACCCAGCAACGCCCTGCGCCGCCTGTGCTGTTTCTGATTGACGAGATTTTCAAGGGGACCAACAACCGGGAACGCCTCATCGGAAGCCGTGCGTTTATTATGGAACTGGCCAGAGGCAACGGTCTGGGCCTCGTGACAACCCATGATCTCGAACTCACAGACCTCGACAAGACGGTTCCACAGCTCACCAACGCGCACTTTCAGGAAACCGTCGCCGCCGGCG
>JAOUEB010000182.1 GCA_029858925.1 Nitrospira sp. | reverse complement strand
TTCATCCCTGCTTCCCATTCCTGCCGCAGACTGGCATACCGAGGATCGATGCTGGTGTACCGCATATAGGGCTGGAATCGCCCAATGCCGATCTCCTGGGGAATCAGATACAAGGCATTGACGGACCAGGAATCCCCGTTGAAGACACAGAAGCAGTTCGGATTGGCGGTAGCAGGAGCGCCATAATTTGCAAAGAACCGCTTGAACTCTCCGTTGAACGTGAACACGCCCATGTTGTTCGGGAGAGGCTTCTCCACCAACAGATCAACAGTGACCGCCGTGAAATCACTCGTCCCGGTAGTAGAAGAGCCGGCTCCGTCTTTCTGGTGTTGCCCGCTGACTCCGATCGCGACGATATCCCCCATCGTTCCGTAGTAGGTGCCCATGGTGTAATACCCCGGGTTCTTCTCGTCGTTCAACAGGTTCCACTGCAAGCGTCCCGTGTACATCAAGCTGTTGCCAGTATTAGGACCACCACGCAACCCTTGCGACACACTCAACACATACAACAGATGTGTGCCGAATGGGTGAATCTTGCCAAAGAAGGTCGCCGCATTATCACGGCCATAGAGACCAGCGCCGGCATTGAAATTCTGGCTAAAGGCGGCAGGAAAACCAGGCGTCGGGGTCGCACTGTATATCGCATTATAGAACACGTTGTTCAACGAACCGCGCTCGCTCGGGAGCAGCATACGCCCGACCCAGAGGTTTGCCATTTCATTGAACTCGAACTTTCCGATCGCATCCAGCAAGCCGATCGAAGAGTTGCCTCCGAAATTCTGACCAGCACCAAATGGACCCGCACCTTGCTGTTGAGAACAATTGAAGCACTCGGTATTGAACTCGAACCCGAGATACTTATGAACCTTCCCGTTGACGTAGATACGAGCGTTGTCGATGGCGAATTCGTTGCTATAGTGGGGGCTGGTTGCTGTACCAGCCGCGGCTTCCTGGCCATTGAAACTTGTCCGGAGGCCCATGCCGATAGAAACCCACTTGTCGTCGTCAGCCTTGATGGTCCCAGCAGCATGCACGCTGGGCGGCGTGGACAAAAGCCCAGCCACCAGTGCCGTCATGGCCCCGGCAACTAAAAACTTCTTCCACACCCTTGCTTGCTCTCCCTTCATCGTAACAGCCTCCCTTGTGAAGTGAAGTGAATGAAGTGACGGAAACACCTGCCCGGCCCCTTACACACGAAATCTTCAAATCTCTGAAAAGCCTCTAACTTCATTGCCCAGCACCAAAAATTTTGGCGGCAGTATGCCCAAATCGACAGGCGATAGCAAGATGTTTTTTGCAAAATTTTTCCGTCCGGGGAAGAGCTACGTAATTGCACCAGCGAATGGCGGCCATTCCGATCGTGCGTCAATAGCCATGCCTCGACAAGGGGGGATCGAATACACGAAGGGCGGGACTGGTCCTCGACCAATCCCGCCCTTCCACAACAACTCGACGCGCCGGTTCTTACTTATCTGGTTTTTACTTATTCGGCTGCGGCGTATAGCGCAAATAGGGCTTCACGGTCGTAAAACCCTTGGGGAACAATGTCTTCGCTTCTGCGTCGTTGACGGCCGGTGTGATGATGCAATCCTCCCCGTCCCGCCAGTTGGCCGGCGTCGCCACCTTGAACTTCGACGTGAGTTGGAGCGAATCGACGACGCGCAGCAGCTCATCGAAATTCCGGCCGCAAGAAGCGGGATAGGTCAGGGTCAGCTTGACCTTTTTATCGGGCCCGATGATGAAGACCGACCGCACCGTCATGTTATCGATGGCGTTCGGATGGATCATGTCATAGAGGGTGGCCACTTTCTTGTCCGGATCGGCGATGATGGGATAATTCATCGTCGTCTGTTGCGTTTCATTGATGTCCTTGATCCAGCCCTGGTGAGAATCGAGCGGATCGACGCTGACCGCGAGCACTTTCACGCCCCGTTTCTTCAATTCAGGCATGATCTTGGCCACAGTCCCCAACTCCGTCGTACACACAGGGGTGAAGTCTTTCGGATGGGAAAACAGGATACCCCAGCTGTTGCCGAGCCATTGGTGAAAATCGATCGTGCCTTCCGTGGTGTCCGCCGTAAAATTCGGCGCCTCGTCTCCCAGTCTGATTGCCATGATGACCTCCGTAATAGTAGTAGCGATGTTTTGCGAGAAGATGGAATAGTCCATCACCTCTGTCAGTTGCCGTTACGATACTGTGCTGCCCGGGACAAGCGCAAGAGGGCCAGAATGAGCGTGACGAGCGCGAGAGGCGCGACTTGATACGCTGATCTTCATGCCAGTCCCGCCTTTCCCGCACGTCCCGCCGGTCTCGCCATGCCTTACGACGCAACCCCCAGCGCCAGTTGCGTGCGCACGTTCTCGTGACCAGGCTCAGCGGCGCTTGTGTCCAACAGGAACACCCGCTCGTTCCCCAGCTTCCCGCTGTTGAGCAGACGATCGCGCACGGTGTCCCCACGCTGCCTCGCCAGAAATTCAAGCTCGGCTTCGGCGACAGGGATCTCAGCCAGCACTCGCTGCTTCATTTCTTCCGCTGTCGGAGGTTTTGACTCGGCGGGCTCTGCCGTCTTCCCTGCCGCATCTACCTGTTTGGCCCGCAATTCAGCGAATAATTTCGCGATAAACCGTTGCTCATCCTCCACAGATAGCGCCTCCTCTCCCGCCGCTTTTCCCTGCTCCCGCCGTTTCATCGTCATCAGGCGGTCCGTGAGTTTGCGCGAACGCAAGGCAGCCCGATCGAGCACTGCATCGGCGGTTCCCTTGATATCGAGCCGCAGGCCAACCCGCTCATCGAGCGCCTGTTCCAGCACCTCCAGTTTTTTCGCCTCATCTGCAACCAAGACTGCGCTGCCCGGCTGAAACTCGATGAATTGCAGATCCTCTCCACTGCCTCCGCCAGGCGCCAATTTTCCCAATAACGAAAACGGCGACATCGCGATCTTGCCGAGTACATTGAGCAACGTCGAGATCACCACTTTGCCGTACTTGAAGTCCGGATCGTTCAGATCCCCTCGAATAGGCAGATCGATCTCGATCAATCCTTTACGGTCTTGCAACAGCGCCACCAACAGCGGGACGGGCAGCGAGGTGGCGTCCGGGCTCTCGACCTTGCGTCCGAATGTCAGTTGATCGACCGACACCAGGTTTTCCGCCTCAAGCAGCTTCTGCGAAATCCTATATTTCAAGTCGAGCGAGAGCTTGCCTTTCGACAATCCATACCCGGCATACTTGCCGCTGTAGGAGCCGGCCGGAGTCACATCCATCCCCCCCAGTGTGATGACCAGGTCGGTAAAGGCGTCCTCGCTCAGAGGATTGATCTTCCCGGCAATCTTCAACGGCGCAGCCTTATCGACCAGACCGGCCAGATCCACATCCGCCTTCTTTATCTGTTTCGATGACAACCCCTTGATGGTGCCGCCGAAGTCCGTCAGGCCGGTTCTCACCGGAGGCTCGATGGACAGATCTCGAAACGTCGCTGCCGCTTTGACCAACTTCACCTGGTCGACGATCACGGTCGGCGGAACGGATTTGGCCGCCGGCTTCCGGCCGTCGTCCTCTTTTGGCTCCGTCGGCGCTTCATCGGACGAAGACGACACGAGCAGCTTCGACAGATTCAGCGTGCCGTCCGTTTCCATGACGGCCTGCACCGCCGGCTCCTGCCATGCCACCTCGGCAATCTTCACCGCCGTTGGCTCAACGTCCAACACCAGACGATTGACGGCCAGCGATTTCCACGCGATCACCTCTTGAAAGTCCATCCGATCGGTGACCGACAGCCGATTCACCGCAAGATTGCCCTGGAACCGCAGCAGCGGCCTCTTGGGGTGGTCCTTGGCATAATGGACCCTTCCGATCAGATCAACCGCTCCATCCCGCACATCCATATTCACGAACCGATCGAAATACGGCTGAAAGGGCCGAATCCCGATTTCTTTGAGCGTCACATCCAAGTCGGCGGTCATCGGCTCTACCGCTACCTGCCCGCGCAGAGCAATGAGCCCGGTCTGATTGAGCGTCAGCGAGAGCTCGACCGGCAACGGCTTCTTGAACGGGATCTGCACATCTTTCACCGTGACGTCCAATTTCTCCACGTCCACGTAACCAGGCCTGGCAAGGGTATGGTCTTCAAATGCCGCCCCGTAGTTCCGAAGCTCGATCGCTCCGATAGAAACGGACCAGGGTCGCGCCGATGCGTCCTGTTTGACCTCGATCTTTGCAGGCGTCTCCGCCTGGCTTCCACCTCCGGCACCGGGAGTCAGCAGCGACTGCACGTTCAACACCCCGCCGGGATTCATCCAGGCTTTGAGATGAGCGCCGGACGACCGTACCGCGCCGACCTGTACAGATTGTTTCTCCAAATCGAATTGGACGCTCTCGATGTCGAAGACAGGAATTACCGCTAGTG
>JAOUEB010000181.1 GCA_029858925.1 Nitrospira sp. | reverse complement strand
AACGTTTTTTCGGCTTGGGCATCAGGGGGTTCGATTCCAACGATAACCGCATCGCCTTCTTTCAGCGCGCCCGTGACGATCTCCGTGGAGAGGGAATCGGCAATGCCGGTCGTGACAGGCACCTGGCGGACGAGGCCGGTGGGATCTTCCACCCATACCCTGGCGGCCTTGCGATCGACCGGCACATCCGGCATCCGGAACCGCAACGCTCCGTTCGGAACTCTGAGGGGGTTCTCCTTCTCTTCCGTCACGATCGTGACATTGGCCGTCATGCCAGGTTTGAGTTTGAGGTCTCGGTTGTCCACTCGAATTACGACGTCATAGGTGACGACATTCTGAATGCTGATCGGCGCATTACGGACCTGCGTGACCACTCCCTCAAAGAACTGTTTGGGGTAGGCATCGACTCGGAAGCTGGCCCGTTTGCCCTCGGTGACTCCACCGATGTCCGACTCGCTGACGCTGGCGTTGACCTGCATCTGGGCAAGGTCCTGCGCGATGACGAACAGCGTCGGTGTTTGAAAACTGGCGACCACGGTTTGGCCCACATCCACGTTGCGTGAGACGACGATACCGTTCACGGGTGAGTAGATCGTCGTGTAGCCGAGGTCCAGTTCCGCCGAAGCGAGGGTCGCCTGTGCCTGATCTAGCTGGGCCTGGGTTACTTCAACCTGGGCCGTGGCATCGCGGTAGGTGGTCTCGGCCAAATCGAGATCGGCCTGCGACACGAAGGCCTGCGGCCGGAGTGCGGCCATGCGGTCTCGTTCCCGTTTGCGCTGCGCCGCCATGTTCTTCGCTTTCGCCAGGTTGCCCCTGGCACTCTTCACGGCGGCGCGGGCCTGGCTCACGCGGGCGTTATAGGGTTGCTGATCGATCTGGGCCAGGGTTTGTCCTTGCGTGACGACGGAATTGAAATCCGCGAAGAGCTTCGCGATCTTGCCCGACACTTGGCTGCCCACCAGGACCGAGACGACCGGATTGACCGTGCCGGTCGCGGTCACGATGGCGGTGATAGGGCCTCGGTCGACCAGCATCGTTGTATACCTGACGGGCGGGGGGCCGGAGGTCAACCAGTGCCACAGTCCTCCTCCGCCGATGGCCGCGACCATCGCGATTCCGACCAGCCAAGCCAAGGGAGGTCGTTTCGGCGGCCTGAGAAACGAGATGACCGAATGCCATCGCCTGTGCGTGGACAATGAGTCCGACCGGTGGTGTGTCGGTGGAGCGGCGGCTTCGCGCGGAACCACTTCAGACACGGGAACATGGCGGGTTGGTTCTTCAGGTTCGATGGACATCGTCAATGGACCGTTTCTATGGGACCATGGGCTGGTCTGTGCAGGAACCGGGTCACGAGGAGTTTACGGCCTTCCTCAACCAACAACAGTGTGAGCGAACCCAGAACGAGCGGCCCGAAGATCCACAACGGCAACGGGCTGGTTCCAAAAATCTCGTTTCCTGTCGGTGTGTAGGCGATGAGGGCGAGGAGGATGAGTTCAATGGCGATGCCCAATACCATGAGTGGATTGGTGCGCCAATCGAGCTTGAAGACCGAGAGGCGATCGGACCGGCATGCTAAAACATTCGCGACCTGTGCCAGGACGATCCCGGCGAAAGTGACCGTTGTCGCCTGCCTATACAAAGAGGAGGACCAATCCAAATGGGTCCCCCACGTCCAACCGTTGGCGAAGAGATACAGAAAGAAGCCGCCCATCGCCACTGCCGCCTCGATGAGCCCGAGGAACAGATAGGCCCGCAGCAAGAGGGAAAAGCTCAGGAGCCGTTCGTGTCTCGGACGCGGCGGGAGATCCATGACCTCGGCATGGGGCCGTTCGGTACCGAGACCGAGAGCCGGGATCATATCGGTTCCGAGATCGACCGCGAGGATTTGAGGAATCGTGAGCGCGAGCGGCATGCCGGCGAAGCCGTAGCCGAGGAACGGCACGATTTCAGGGACGTTGCTCGCGAGAATGTAGGTGGAGAATTTGCGAATGTTGTCGTAGACCGTGCGGCCTTCTTCGATGGCGTTCACGATCGTCGCGAAGTTGTCGTCGAGCAGAATGATGTCGGCGATTTCCTTGGCGACATCAGTGCCGGCGATGCCCATCGCTACACCGATATCGGCTTTCTTCAGCGCCGGCGCATCATTCACTCCGTCGCCGGTCACGGCGACGACCTCGCCCATGTCCTTGAGCGTGGAGACCACCCGCATTTTGTGGCGCGGGGCCATCCGGGCGAAGACCGGCTCGGCCTCGCCAGGACGGGTAGGCGTGAGGAGCCGGCGCAGCGCATCGTCGCTCATCGTTTCTACCTGGCGCCCTTCGATCACGGGGCAGTATCCGGATGGCTCAGTGCGGGATTCTTTTGGCGCCAGCCCGATCTGACGGGCGATGGCCAGGGCCGTGAGCGGATGGTCGCCGGTAATCATAATGGTGCGGACGCCTGCTTGGCGGCAGCGCAAGATGGCTTCCGGCACGTCTTGGCGCGGGGGATCCATCATCGCCACGAGACCGAGGAAGGTGAGGTTCCGCTCCACATGGTCGATGTCCAGCTTCTCGACACCCTGCTCAATGTCACGCATGGCCACAGCCAGGACCCGATAGGCGTGGTGTGCGAAGGTCTGGCTTTGCGCCATGATACGCTGGCGGTCCTCCTGACTCATCGGCGAGCGCGCAGTTTGGTGGAGCATCTGATTGCAGAGAGGTACGAGCGATTCCGGCGCTCCCTTCATGAAGGCCACGAGCCGGCTCTCATGCCAATGGAGGGTAGCCATGCGCTTTCGGTCCGCGTCGAACGGCAGCTCGCCCATTCGGGGCAACGGTTCACGGTGAAGGAGTCCGTGATCTAGCGCGAACTCAACCAGAGCCACTTCGGTTGGATCGCCCGTGACGATGGGACGGCCGTCGGTCTGTCTCACGCGCTTGGCATTGTGGCAGTGGATGATCGCATTGAAGAGCGGCGCATACTCCTCGGCCTCGATCGCAGTGGTCACGCGCCCGGCGATCACCAGACAGCTTTCCTGCACCTCGACTTCGAGATGGTCCACGTAGAAACGGGCCACGCGCATCCGGTTCTCGGTCAGTGTCCCCGTCTTATCCGTGCAGATCACGGTCGTGCAGCCGAGCGTTTCGACGGAGGGTAAGTGCTTGATCAAGGCGTTGCGCTTCGCCATGCGCTGGCTGCTCATCGCGAGGGCGAGGGTGACCGTCGGGAGCAGGCCCTCGGGCACATTGGCGACAATGATGCCGATCCCGAAGATGGCGCTGATCCAGAAGCCGAGCCCCGCCCACAGTCCGACGGCGAAGAAGAGGCCTCCCATCGCAAGCGAGATCGCGGCGACGATACGTGTCACCGTGATGATTTCCTTTTGCAGGGGACTCAGGCCCGTCTCGACCGCCGTAGCAAGACCGGCGATCTTGCCGAACTCCGTCCGCATGCCGACCGCAAACACGACCGCCTGGCCGTGGCCGGACAGGATCGAGGTTCCGGCAAACACAAGATTCGGAATGTCGAGCCAATGCCCGTCTTCCTCCGGTGCCGCGATCCGCCGTTTCGGTTTCGACTCGCCGGTGAGGGCTGCATTGTCCACCCGCATGCCGGTTGCCTCGATGAGCCGCGCATCTGCTGGTACCCGCTCGCCTTCTTCCAGAATCAGGATTTCGCCCGGGACGATTTCACTGCGCGCGACTTCAACCGGTTGCCCGGCTCTCATCACCCAGGCTTTGTCCGGCAAGAGGTGATGCAGCGCTTGGACAGCCCGCTCCGCCTTGTACTCCTGGAGGAAGGCGAAGGCGGCATTGATGACGATGACGCCGAGGATAGCCCATCCCAGCGTCGCCATCCCTTCGCCAGGTTTCATGTAGTCGGCGGTGAAGGAAAGGCCGGCGGCGATCCACAGTAGGATGGCTAGGAAGTGGGTGAAGTGGCGGCTGAGTCCACGCAGCAGGGAATACCGGTTCGGCTCTATCAGCACGTTCGGCCCGAACTCTCTCAACCGCCTGAGGGCTTCGTCCGATGTGAGACCGCCGCTGCCGGTCTCCAGTCGCTTCAGGACGTCTTCCGCCGAGAGCCGGTTGATGTCGTGGTATCGGAAATCAGGCACGCGCGCCTCGCACGATCAGGATCGAGCAGGGAGCATGTCGCAGCAGACTTTCAGACACGCTGCCAAGCTGGAGCCGCTCCTGATTGGTCAGGCCGCGGGCTCCGACGACCAACAGATCGGTCAGGCCGTCCTGTGCCAGCTTCATAATATGGTCCACGACGTGATTCTGCTGTATGACGGTGAAGACCGCGTAGCCGTCTTTTAAAAACTCTTCCCGCATACTGGCCACCATACGCTCAGCCCGTTCGACCGCAGGACGCAAGAGGGCTTGCTGGTCAGTCTCAGAGACATAGCTGCCGGCGAGTTC
>JAOUEB010000180.1 GCA_029858925.1 Nitrospira sp. | reverse complement strand
TGTCGTGGGCGCATCCGCTTCAAAAGCGGCGGAGTGATTGCCAGCCAGCCAGCCGGCTAGTACGAGCACAACCAGAAGAACGCCGCCGAGTATGGTCCGCGCGAGCAGCGAAAAACGACCGTGGGGGGCGAACATTGTGCGTCGCATTTTGGAACGTTTATAGCACGCGAATCGTGACCGAACAAATCATCAGTGCCAGAGCGGCCTTTGCTCGCTCCAGTTGCAGAGCGACGCACGGCTGACTCCGTTGACAATTTTCACACGCCTCAGCTATCGTGAGTCATGCAGATGGATCGCGAGCGTGAGCCCACGGGTCGAGCTTCTTCCGAACGAATCGAACCGTTTCCAATCCCCAATCGCCTGCCGGTGTTTGCGTTGCCCAATGTCGTCTTTTTCCCGAAGACCTATTTGCCTCTTCACATTTTCGAGCCGCGCTACCGGCAAATGGTGGCCGATACAGCAATGGGCCACCGATGCATCGCCATGGCCTTGCTCAAAGAAGGGTGGGAATCGGACTACTACGGGAATCCGGCGATTTATCCCACGCTATGCGTCGGACGCATTATGAGCGCGCAGCCGTTGCCTGACGGTCGCTCGAACATCCTGCTCCAAGGACTCGAACGCTGCGATATCCAGGAACAACACTTCGAGAAACCCTATCGCGAGGCGACAATTCGCCTCACACCTCAACCATCGGAAACAGGGCTTGCGGCAGATGTTCGACGCGCATTGATCGAACTACTCAGCCGATATCTCCAAACGAGAGAAGGCGACACGGCTTGGCAGGGATTCTTCCGCGAGGAAGTCAGCGACGACGTGCTAGTGAATACCCTCTCCACCTATCTGGAGTGCACTCCGCTGGAAAAACAGTTTTTATTGGAAGCCGACGGATTGCTCCAGCGGGCGCGCCGCCTGAACGATCTGATCCAATTTATGCTGCACGATCGGCAAGGCGCGGGAGGATGGGAATAAATAATGGATCGGAGCATCGCCATCGAGGTCAGCCGCCTGTGCAAAACGTACGATGCCCACAAGGCCGTCGACGATCTGTCCTTCCAGGTCTATGCCGGAGAAATTTTCGGCTTACTGGGCCCCAACGGCGCGGGGAAAAGCACCACGCTGCGCACACTCATCACACTGCTGCATCCGACATCCGGCACGGCTACCGTCTTCGGTCACGATACAGTGCGCGACGCGGACACAGTGCGCACGCTGATTGGATATGTGCCGCAAGAACGGGCGATTGACCGGTTTCTCACTGGCCGTGAACACCTCCAGCTGCTGGGCGCGCTCTACCATCTGACGAAAGAGGAAGCGGCCAAACGCATCGCCGAGTTGTTGAAGCTGGTCGAGCTGGAAACCCACGCGGACCGTCCGGCTAAGACCTACTCGGGCGGCATGAAGCGCAAACTCGATA
This sequence comes from Nitrospira sp., assembly GCA_029858925.1. GTDB lineage: Bacteria > Nitrospirota > Nitrospiria > Nitrospirales > Nitrospiraceae > Nitrospira_D. The sequence continues at coordinate 2,996 of JAOUEB010000180.1, read as the reverse complement.
TCGCCTGCGGCTTGCTCCCCAATCCGAAAGTGTTGTTTCTCGACGAGCCGACGCTCGGTCTCGACGTCCAAAGCCGGCTTAGGATTTGGGAATACGTACGGATGCTGAAGGCGCGGGGCATGACGATCGTGATGACGACGAACTACCTGGATGAAGCGGACCAACTCTGCGACCGGTTGGCCATTATTGACGGCGGCAAGATCAAGACACTCGGTTCGCCGGCTGAACTCAAGATTGCGCTCGGCGGCGACATCGTCTCCCTGACCCTCAAAGAGATGGATCGCATGGCAGGCCTGGAATCGGCGTTGAAAAACCAGCCTGCGATCAAGGCGGTGCGGCTGACAGCGAAAGGGCTCGACATCCGGGTCGAGTCGCCGGAGAAGGCGTTGCCCGCCATTTTGGAATCGGCCAATCGGCTCGGGTGCGGCATCGACTTCATTCAATACAATCGCCCGCGGTTGGATGACGTCTTCATCGCCCACACAGGCCGCCGCATTCAGGACGAAGTGATAAAGGAGGAGTAACCGTCAGGCGTCGCACGTCAACGCGAAAGACTTGAGGAGGCACTGCGCTCTTCTCCGTCTCGCGCTTCACGCTTCACGCTTCACGCTTCACGTCATGAAAGAATATCGCCAGGAAATTGGTGCGTTGACGATGCGGTGGGTCCTCCGGCTGAGCCGCGAGAAATTCAGCATGCTATTCACGCTGGTGCAGCCGATGCTTTTTTGGCTGATTTTCTTCGGCAATCTGTTTCAGCGGGCCGCAGATTCGCAGGTGACGCAGGCGCCGAACTACATCAGCTTTCTGGCCGCCGGGGTGGTCGTCATGACCGTCCTCAACAACGGATTGGCCGGCGGCGTGGATCTGCTGTTCGACAAGGAAAATGGCTTTCTCGAACGCCTCATGTCGACTCCGATCCATCGCAGTTCCGTCATTTTGAGCCGGTTTATTTTCGTCATGTCGATCACATCGTTGCAAGTGCTCGTCATCCTTGGCGTCGCGTTCCTCTTCGGCGTCCACCCGGCCACGGGCCTGCTCGGCGTCGCGGTGATCCTCCTGATCGGCATGATGTTCGGAGTCGGATTGACCGCAATCTCGATGGCCATGGCCTTCTCCGTGAAAAGCCACGGCGATTTCTTCTCTGTATTGGGATTCTTATCCTTGCCGATGATATTCTTGAGTTCAGCTCTCGTGCCGCTGGCGGCGATGCCGGGGTGGATGAGTGTCCTTGCCCAGTTCAATCCCATGACGTGGGCGATCGATGCAGTACGCCCCTTAATTCTCTCCGGATGGAGCGAAGCCTTGCCGCATGTCGGCATGGTGGTGGTGGTCATGCTGGCATTCGATGCACTGTGCCTGTACGGCGGAGCCAAAGCCTTCCGACGGGCCATGGGGTAGGTCATGGGTCAACTGTCACCGGGCATTTGAAGAAGTTAAGTGACTCATGACCAGTGACAAGCGACTTGCCGGTGATGGGCGCGAGATACGAACAACGAGACACGAAGCAGAGCGATGGTTATTCCAGAAGGTCAAATTCGGGCGCTGATTCGCCTGCTCTCCGATGAGGATGATCGAATCGTCCGCACGATCAGCGGGAAGCTGATTACGATCGGACCTGCCGCGGTGCCACTCCTACAGGAAGCTGAAATCGAACAGCCGGAGATGGCCGACCGGATCGCCTCCGTCCTGGAAGAAATCCGCTGGGGCAAGCTTGAGGAAGAGCTGGTTGAGCTGGCGAAACTGCCGGACAAGGCCATGAGCCTTGAAACCGGGGCTTTCTTGATCGCCCGCCACGCCTTTGCGGCTCTGGATGTCTCGCGCTATCGAGAACGACTGGATACCATGGCGCAGGAAGTGCGCGCGCGAATCGGCCTTCGCGCGTCCGGGGAAGAAACGGTCAACGCCCTCAACCGGTATGTGTTTACCGAGCAGGGATTCAAGGGCAACACCAAGAACTATTATGAAGTGGAGAACAGCTATCTCAATTGCGTCATCGACCGCCGGGTCGGCATTCCGATCAGCCTGTCGCTGGTGTATCTGCTCATCGGGCAGCGCCTGAACCTCCCGTTATTCGGCATCGGCATGCCCGGGCACTTTCTGGTGAAGTACGAATCCGATCGTTACAAAATCTTCATCGATTGTTTCAACGGCGGCGCGCTATTGACCGAAAAGAACTGCGCCCGTTTTTTGACGGAAGCGGGGTATGGGTTCGACGACAAGTATCTGCAACCGAGTCCGGTTCGCGCGATCCTGTCCCGCATGGTAAAAAATCTGCTGGCGATTTACGCGAAGCTGGATGAGCCGGTCAAGACTTCCCGCCTGACCAAGTTTATCGAGATCTTAGGCGGAGAACCCCGCGAAGAAGGGCTGTAGCCCGCTACAACTTCACCGTCAGCAAGTCTCTCCCCTTCCTGATTTTGCCCTTATACAGTTCGCCTGCTTGAGCCTTCACATCGTGCTGGTCCGCAATCGGATAGAAATGCGACAGGATGAGCTGGCCGACCCCTGCCTCTTGGGCTACCTGTCCGCATTGTCCGGCGTGCAAATGGACAGGGCCTGGTCGATTGGCCGGGAACGAACAGTCGAGAACGGCAAGATCGGCATCTCCGCAGAGACGCACGAGGCTGGCGCAATATTGGGAGTCGCCTGAATAGGCGAACGCCTTTCCGCCATACTCCAGCCTGTAGCCCAAACAATGCAGGCGAGGGCTGTGGGTCACCCTTCGTGGAAGAATTTTCGTCCTGCCGATCCAGAATGGGCGCTCATCGACTTCCTTGAACGTCACGCCGAATGGTGCGCGACTAAAGCCTGGAAGCGTAGCGAACAGGGCCCTGAAGAGACTTCTTGTCCCTGGCGGGCCGATGATGGTGAGTGGCGGCCGTTCCCCGCCTTGATACTTCGTGAAGATCAGCGCATCGAAGAAAAATGTGATGAAGTCTGAAAAGTGGTCCGCATGAAAATGGGAAATCAGAATGTGTGTGATCCGATGGCGGTCC
>JAOUEB010000179.1 GCA_029858925.1 Nitrospira sp. | reverse complement strand
AGGAGCTACGAGTCAGTATCGGCCCATCCGCCGGGGTTTGCTGTTATGAGGTGGATGAACCGGTGTTGGAGAGGCTGCATCAGGCCTGCCCCGATTCTGAACAAGTGGTGCGGGCCCGAGGGAGGGGCAAGGCCCATCTCGATCTGAAGCTGCTCATCAGGGAGCAAGCGCGCGCAGCCGGCGTGCGTCCGGATTCCATCACGTCCGTCAATGTATGCACGATCTGTCATGAGGATCTGTTTTTTTCCTATCGGCGGGAGGGAAAAGTGATCGGCACGATGGTGAGCGCTATCGGCCTAGTCCCGTTGTAGAGGAAGGCAGAATCTCTGCCAATTGCCCGGACCTTCCGTTAGAATAGGGGCGGTGCGCTGAAAGAGGCGGCCGCAGTATTGTGAGGCCCGATATAAGATGGAGCCGTCCGTCAGAGAGACGATCGCCCAGCGGGTTCAATTGGTGCTGTCGACGATCCGGTCGGTTGCTGAGAAAGCCGGGAGGAATCCGGACAGTATCAGGCTCGTGGCTGCCACGAAAACCGTCACGAATGATCGTATTCGGGAGGGCATCGCTGCAGGGTTATCGATTCTCGGAGAAAACCGAGTGCAGGAAGCGATTCCCAAGGTCGAGGCGCTCGCGGAGGCGCCGGTTCGGTGGCATTTCCTGGGACATCTGCAGCGGCGGAAAGTTCGATCGGTCGTCGGCCTGTTCGAGTTGATTCATTCCGTCGATAGTGTGGAGCTTGCTCAAGAAATCGATCGGCGCGCTGGAGAAGCCGGCCGGCATCAAGATATTCTGCTTGAGGTGAATATCGGAGGAGAGACGACAAAGACCGGCTTTCACCCGGACAGTCTCGTGCAACTGGTATCGTCGATGGCGTCACTCGCGCATATTCATATCAAGGGGTTGATGGCGATTCCACCTCCGACCGTTGAGGTTGAGTCAGCCAGGGCGTATTTTATCCGTCTTCGGGAGTTGGCGGCGTCCATTGCAGCCCAGAGGATTCAGGGTGTGGAGATGGATGAGCTCTCGATGGGCATGTCAAACGATTACGAAATCGCCATTCAAGAGGGGGCAACCTTGGTCCGTGTCGGCTCTGCTATTTTTGGAGCGCGCCATGTCTAGTTCAGCACTTGTGTGCAAGATCGCATTCGTGGGCGGCGGTCAGATGGCCGAAGCATTGATCGGGGGGATGTTGTCCGCCAAGCTCTGTAAACCTGATCAAATTTTGACTGCCGATCTGGACGCAGGCCGGCTCGATCACCTCAAGAAGACATTCGGAATCCGGATCGGCGGATCAAACCGCGAGGCTGCGGATTGGGGCGATGTCGTGGTGTTGGCCGTAAAACCGCAGGCGCTTGATGGAGTGCTCAAGGAGATCGGCGGTGAGTTGCTCAAAGCTCTGGTCGTTTCGATTGTTGCGGGGGCGCCGATCAGTCGAATTGCGAGTGCTTGCGGCGGGCAGACGCGTGTTGTTCGGGCCATGCCCAATATGCCAGCGATGGTGCATGAAGGAATGACGGCGTTGGCAATCGGTTCCGGCGTCCAGGAACAAGACGTGGCTTCCGTGCGGCGCATCTTCGAGTCGGTCGGCAAGGTCGTGCCGGTTGAAGAACGTTTGATGGATGCTGTGACCGGGCTTAGTGGAAGCGGGCCGGCCTACGTGTTTCTTATCATCGAAGCCTTGACCGACGGCGGAGTGAAAATGGGTGTGTCGAGGGACATCGCCGCGGTGCTTGCCGCGCAGACAGTGTTGGGCGCAGCGCGGATGGTGTTGGAAACCGGCCAGCACCCCGCCCGTCTCAAAGATCAGGTGGCTTCTCCAGGGGGAACGACGATCTCGGGATTGCATCGGCTGGAGCAGGGCGGGTTGCGGGCGGCGCTCATCGACGCGGTTGAGGCCGCGACCAAACGATCGCAGGAGCTTGGGCGCTGATGTTTGTGGTGGGGAATGTGCTCTTGGGGATTGCCACGGTGCTGGATTATGCCTTGTGGTTTTATATGTGGATCATCATTGCAAGGGCGCTGATCTCGTGGGTAAATCCCGATCCGTGGAACCCGATCGTGCAGTTCCTCGATCGGGCGACGGAGCCGGTCCTGTCGCCGATCCGGCGCCGGCTAGGTTGGCGGATGGGCGTGGACTTGTCGCCGTTGATCGCGATTGTGGCGATTACGTTCATGCAGGTTGCAGTGGTGCAGTCACTGAAGGATTTTGCGCTGCGGATGAATTGATCCAAACGGATTAGGGGGAGGCTATGAAAATCACACCGCTCGACATTCAGCAGATGGTTTTTCGCGTCAAGTTCCGAGGTTACGATCAGGAAGAGGTCAATCGTTTTTTGGAGGAAGTGGCGCAGACCGTGGAATCTTTGAACCGCGACAATGCGGGGCTGCGTGAGCACATCACCTCGTTGGAGCACCAGGTGGTGGACTTGAAGCGGACGGAACTGACCTTGTCCAATACACTGGTTTCAGCGCAGTCGCTGGCCGAAGACGTCAAGCGAAGCGCTCAGCGTGATGCCGAGTTGATCGTCAAAGAAGCGGAATTGAAGGCTGGAGAGTTGTTTCGGCAGGCGCGGGTCGAACTGGCCGATACGCAGCGGGACCTCTCGATGTTACACAAGCAACGGCTGCTGATGGTCGAAAGGATGCGGGCGACGCTCCATACCTTCGAGCGGATGTTGGATGTCGAGACGAGCGAAGCCTACCAAGACAGCGGTGTGGTGTCCGAAGGCAAGATGCAGGGGGAGTCGAGTCCCGCCCGCTGAACAATAGTAGCTCGTACGCGGGTTCTTGCCCGGTCGAGCATGTCACGATCATGCTGGTTCCTTCCTCACTCCACTCGGCGCTGGATCAAGCCGTCGCTGGTGGAATCTTTCCCGGCGCCGTTCTCGCCATCCGTCAGGGCGGAGCGCGCGTCTTTGTCATACCAGCCGGGCGTCTCTCAACCGATCCTCCAGGCAGCCCGGTCACCTCATCGACGATCTACGACTTGGCCTCTCTGACAAAGCCGTTGGCGACTGTAACGGCTATGGTGTTGCTGGTACAACGCGGTCAATGCCGGCTCGATAATCGCGTCGATTCAGTACTGCTTGAATTGCAGGGGGCGGCTGTCGGGTCTGCGACGTTCCGGCAGCTGTTGACTCATAGCTCGGGTCTGCCAGGGTGGCGCGGGTTCTACGAGCAGCTGAGTCCGAATGCCGCCTTGCCGTCTTCTCTGGAAGCCAGGGCGGAAGCCGGGCGACAGGTCCTGCACATGATTGCCAAAGAGCCGCTCGTCTACGGAAGAGGCGAGCGGAGTCTCTATAGTGATCTCGGATTCATGTTGCTGGGGCTCACGATTGAACGGCTTAGCGGTATCTCATTAGACCGATTTGTTTGCGAGCATATCGTCCAGCCCTTGAACGCGCACACCCTTTCTTTTCTGCCGATCGACAGCGAAGGGGAATCTTATAAGAATTCGAGAATACATTTGATCGCCCCCACCGAACGGGATACGTGGAGAGGACGTCTTCTTTGCGGCGAAGTGCATGACGAGAACGCGGCGGCGCTTGGCGGAGTAGCTGGGCATGCGGGGCTCTTCGGGACTGCCGAGGCTGTACTCGCCGTGACGGGGGCCTGGTTAACGGCCTATCACCGCAAAACTTCGATTCTCAATCCGGACGTGGTGGAGGAGTTTTTGAAACGGCAGCCGAGCGTGCCAGGATCGAGTTGGGTGGTAGGATGGGATACACCGTCTTCGCCCTCTTCGTCAGGACGGTATTTTTCGAGTCACTCGTTTGGCCACCTGGGTTATACGGGAACATCGGTCTGGATCGATCCAGCCTGTGAATTGGAGGTGGTGCTGCTCTCGAATCGGGTGCATCCAACCAGGAAGAACGAGGGAATCAGGGTCTGTCGCCCGATGATCCACGATCTCGTCTATCAGGAATACGCGCAGATGTATTAGGGATGTTCAGCGTAATCGAGCCAGGTTTCTTTTTCCGCCAGATAGCGCGCCCCTTTGAAGTTAGCCCTTGTTCTCATTCGTGTGAATCCAAAATCCTGAAGCTTGGCCACCAGTTCGTTCACGGCTGCCGCGATGGTGGAGTGCGACCCGCTTTCGACAGTGAGGGCTTCGTACATGACCTTTGCCGCGTATCCGGATGCGGTCCGGTTGACGAGGATGGCGCGATTGAAATATCGGTCGCTTGGATCGATCCCTTCGATCTGGTGCTTCTCGACCAACCCTTCCTTCTTGAACATCAGGGGCAATGTGCTCATTCACTCCTCCACCATATACAAAGAGCCCTGTACGAAAGCATGAATTATAGGGAGCTTCTTCGGTGACTGCAACCGCGTTGACAAGATGCCCGTCGATTACTATGATGCCCCCCCTCCTCCCGTTGGAGGCGCTGTCCCAACTTCATTTCCATGAATATCCCCAAT
>JAOUEB010000178.1 GCA_029858925.1 Nitrospira sp. | reverse complement strand
CGGGCAGGACTCGAACCTGCGACCAGCCGGTTAACAGCCGGCTGCTCTACCAACTGAGCTACCGGGGAACGAAGGGTCAATCGGAAGCGAGGCGTATTCTAACAAATGGGGATGCCTAGGGGAACGATTTTTTAAACGTCAAAATCCTCGGTCTCGTCCTCGTCGGAAGTGGCATCTGTATTGCCTTTGGCCATGGCGGCGTAATGTTTGGCCCAGGTCAGGTACAGATTGCCGCTGTCTCGCATCGTATCGGCAGCTTTGACGAGTTTGTCCACCAAGTCCTGGTCTTTGCCTGTCGCTTGAATGATTGCCGCCTGCCGTTCGATGGCTTTGGGGTATAGCGTGATCAAGCCGGAAATCTCCCCGAGCAGTTCGTCGATCGTGTTGTCTTCGTTTTCCATTGGTTACCTCGTGCCCAAGAAAAAACCCCATAGCGTGAACGCCATGGGGTTTTGCTAGTTTCAGTACTCGATTCTTTATCCCTGGTAGGCTTGTCCCAGTGCCGCCGACTCACCCTTTTTGGTCATCAGTTGCCCTGTCGAGCTGACGGCCTGCATGGTGATGGCAAAGTGCTTGGCTGCATCACAGACGATCACGCAGAGCTCGCAACCCTTGCAGCGTTCGATAGTGACTTCCGCAACCATCTTCGTTGTGTTCAAGTCCAGACAATTGGCTTCCGGGCAATACATGATGCACAGCCGGCAGCCCTTCTTGGCCGTGCATTTTTCGTCGATAACCTGCGCTACGTTATACATGCAAGTGGGTTCCTTCTTCTCTTAAGCCACGACGGCTGGACTTCCGATGCGTAACTCGACTTTGTTCTTGTCTGCCCATTCGCTGGCGATTTCATAGGCCGCTTTCACAGTCGCCAAGTTCTTAGCCAACAGCATCTCTTTCTTGGCGAATTTCTTCTTGATGGCTTCGTCCAAGGAGGCCGTTCCTCCGGAGGCCACGAATTTCTTTCCAAACCGCTCTTGGAGCGCGCCATCAAGGGCTTCCATCGAAACGCATTTTGTAATGCCTGTGACGGAGCCGATCATCGCCATATTCGTCGACAGCTCAGTGCCGGCCACTTCGATGGCCAACTCGGTGCCCGCGATGTAAAATACGGCGACGTTCAAGTCCTTGAGCCGTTCTACGTCGTCATTAGACAGCAGCGGCTGGTCGGAATTGATGATGACCACGCCGCCTTCCTTCACGCCGGAGTAAAATGGCATGGTGTAGCTTTTCCCCATGGTGATGACCTGGGGATGAAAGACTTGAATGACATCGGGAAATACCAACTCGCCGCGATCGTAGATTCTCTCGATGCCGATGCGGCAATAACTTTCTGCCGGCGCCATACGTTTCTCGGCGCCGAAGAACGGGTTGGAGATGGAAAACTTACCGTCCCGGTTGGCAGCCATGGCCAAGACGTGTGCGGCGGTGACCGCGCCTTGTCCACCCAAGCCTGACATCCGGATGTTCAATCGTCTCTTAATCATGTCTGCCTCCGGTCTGACTACGCTGATGCCTGTCCCGCCAGTTGCTTGGCGGACGCTTTCCGTTCTTTATCCTTCGCCGCCAACTCGGCGAGCAATTGCTTTGCCGGTTCGCTGACGTATTCCTTGTAGGCGAATCGCTCGTTGGGCTTCTCAGAATCGCGCATCTCTTGTAGGCCTTCCATGCTGTTCTTGCCGATCTCCAGGATGCAGGGCGTGTAGAGCTGCAAGTAGGTCGGGCCGATTTCACGGGCAACATGTACTGCGTTGCGTATGACCTTCTCGACCAGCGACGGCTTGCTGACCGTACAATTGACCACATAGTGGCAGCCGGACTCGCGGGCAATCTCAGGCAACCGCACCTTGTCGAACAGCTTGCCGACGGGGGCCATCTTGGCCACGAAGCCCTTTTGCATCAACCCACTTTCCTGGCCGCCGGTATTGGCATAGAGCTCGTTATCGAAGCAAATCGTCGTAAACTTTTCCTGTCTGAACCAGGCCTGCAACGTCATGTCCAGGCCGATGTCGACGGTCGCGCCATCGCCGGCCAGGACGACGACGTCCTTGATGCGGCCTGGGAAGCGGACGCTCAAGGCTCGCTTCAGTCCTGATGCGATGGCATTCTGGTTGCCGAACAGGGAGTGGATGTTATGGACTGCCACCATGGGGAATACCAAGCTGGTGCAGCCGGTCGAGCCGACCATGACCGTGTCTTCCGGGTTCGGCAGCGAAGCCAAGATGTATCGGAAGGCCATGGACTCCGGGCAGCCGGCGCAGAGCGAGTGCTGCTCGATGAGTTCCTTGGATGTCCCGATGTCTTTCCAGCCGCGATCTTCCTTGCCGTAGGTGGCGCTTTTTACGAGGTCCTGATAGTCCGACGGCATGATGTCGTATAGGTCTTCGGAGATTTTAATGCGTTCTTTGCTCATGATGGCCTCCTACTGTTTTAAGAAGGCTGAGGCTCAGACTGACGTTGAGATGAAACCGAACGCGATGTTCGTCTCTTCCCTTGACCTCAGCCTCAACCTGAACCTACGTGTTGTCAGCTGCCTCGACCCGCCATCACAAAGGACTTTTTCAAGCCGATGGTGGTCTTGATTTCGTTCACGATAATTTCCGGCGGCATTGTCATGCCTCCACAGACACGCGGGCCTGCGTGCACCCGTTCATGGTTGGGAATCGTCGCCTTGATTTCTTTTGCCAGCCAGCCGGTCACATTGAACTCCGGCACGAAGATGTGCTTGGCGTTTTTCGTCGCTTCGCGGATTTCCTCTTCCGGCCAGGGGCGCAATGTCTTCACCTTGACAAGTCCGCAGCGCACGCCTTCTTCTTCCAGGAGGCGGATGGCTTCGCGCCCCTGTGAAACGGCCGTGCCGGACGCCACGATCAAGATCTCAGCATCAGTGTTTTCCGTATCGATGAGGCCGTTCAGCCAATGAATTGAGTGCTTCCTGGATCGTTCGATGGCGGCCCAGATTTCCTGCTGCCAGCTCGCGTGGGTCGCATAGCTGATGTAGTTGCTCTTCATCACGAACGGATCGCGCATCATGCGGACCGGCGGGCATTCCATGTCCATGCAGGGGACCGGCGAGCGATAGGGGTCGTACGGCGGCAAGCACATGTCGGCCGGCGTGAGGTTCACGACGTCTTTCGTGTGCGTCACGAAGAACCCGTCGCAGCAGAGCGCGAGCGGCAAATGCACATCCGGCTCTTCCGACACCATGTAGCCCTTGAGAATCCAGTCGTAGAAGTCTTGTGCAGTTTCCGCATGCCAGACGAGCATGCCGGTATTCAACAGATAGGCAATTTCAAGCGTATCCGGCTGAATCGAGAGCGGCGAGTTGATGCCGCGGCAGGTCACGATCATTTGGATCGGCAACCGCGCGCCGGCCCACATGGGAAAGTTTTCCATCGCGCGCATGGTGCCCGGCCCTGCCGTCGTCGTGAATACACGCGCACCGCCGAACGCTGCACCGGCGCACTGTGACATGACGGCGAATTCGCTCTCCCCTCGGAAGTAGTCGCCGATATAGCCTTCGGCGAACAACTCACCGATCAAGGCGGCCGCTTCGCTCTGTGGCGTGATCGGGTAGGCGATCATGACGTCGCAGCTCGCCCGACGGAGCGCTTCTTTGATGACCTCACTGCCCGTAAAGAACGACGGGGTGCGAGGCGCTTCGTACAGCATCTTCCAGGTATCGGTAAACGTCTGCCCTTTTTTATTTTGTGTTCCAATGACGGAGTGTGCGCTTGCCATGGACCAGCCTCCTTTCACTGCATCCGGAATCTCAAACGGCTAGTTTGAGGCTCCGCTCTTGGCTGACGTCAGCCGTGGTTGGACCGTTCCTTTCAACCGCTTGATCGTATCAGCCAGTTTCATGATTTTCTCGACCGACGCGTCGCGGAACGACAGCATCGCGTCTTCGTGGCCGGCTTGGGCGCACATGGCGATCGTATAGCACGAGGTGCCGCCACGGATAATTTTAAGCGATAGATTGGCTTGATGACAATGAACACCGACGAACATGCAGCAATCAATCTTGTTGTGCCAGATGGTCAGATTCGGGTGGTTGGGGTTGATTTCAACTTCGGGGTCGATCTTCGGATACTTTGGCCGATAGTCCGGCATCGGGATCAGCATCGGACTTTGGCCGGGCTGGACGCATTCTTTCAACGTGTTGAATAGATGCCGGATCGCAGTGGCTTTCTTGGCCGCTTTTTCATTCCAGGCCCATAAGACTAGAGGGCCTGGGAAGATAGTCGGCACTTTCGCCATTAAGAATTGCCGCGCGGCTTCCTCGTACGCCTTTTCTTCCGGGACGATGACGCCGTTGATATGGGCTTCGCCTGGGTTCGGCAACCGGATGCCCATGCTGGCTGCTGCTGGTGGCAAAAAGTGTTCAGGACCTGGGAGCACACGGTACTCGCTCATTGCGGCCTAC
>JAOUEB010000176.1 GCA_029858925.1 Nitrospira sp. | reverse complement strand
CCGGCAGCGCCCGGTTTTCGCACAGCTCGTACCCACTGTAGATGCCGTAGGACGGCGACAGGGTCGCGGCCAGAACCAGCCGGAACTGAAAGGCCGGCCTGCCTCCGTGCTGCAAGATTTCCGGAAGGATATCCGGCGTGTTGGTAAAGAAGTTCGGACGGAAGTACTCCTTCATCTCGCTCTGAGACAACTCCGTCATGTAGTCCGTCAATTCATGTTTGAAGTTCCGCCAAGTGAAGTAGGTATACGACTGTGTAAAGCCCGCCTTGGCGAGCGCCTTCATCATCTTGGGCCGCGTGAACGCCTCGGACAAAAAGATCGCGTCCGGATGACGTTCCTGGACCTCGCGGATCAGCCACCCCCAAAACGCCACCGGTTTCGTGTGCGGATTGTCGACGCGAAAGATCTTCACGCCGTGATCCGCCCAAAACAGGATGACCCGTTTCATCTCGTTCCACAGGCCGCGCCAGTCTTCGCAATAAAAATCGACGTTGTAGATGTCCTGATATTTCTTGGGCGGATTTTCGGCATACTTGATCGTGCCGTCCGGACGATGCGCGAACCACTCCGGATGCTGCGTGACATAGGGATGATCGGGCGAGCAATTGATGGCGAAATCCATCGCGAGTTCCATGCCATGCGAACGCACGGCCTTTTCGAACCGATCGAAGTCTTCGATCGTGCCCAGGCTCGGTTCCACGGCATCGTGGCCGCCCTGTTCGTTTCCGATCGCGTAGGGGCTGCCGGGATCGGCCGGCGTCGGCGTGAGCGAGTTGTTCTTTCCTTTCCGGTTGGTCCGGCCGATCGGATGGATGGGCGTCAAATAGAGCACGTCGAACCCCATGGCCTTGATCGCCGCCAATCGCGTTTCGCATTCCTTGAAGGTCGAACCCTTCCCCTGAGTCGTCCCCTGTGAGCGGGGGAAGATTTCGTACCACGCTCCATATCGAGCGCGAACACGATCGACCACCAGCTCGAGCTCCCGCTCGTATTGGGTCCAGGCATGCCGTTCCTGGTGGCGCTCGACAAGCTGAGAGAGTTCCTCGTTGAGCGCGACGCTCAGCTGGATCTCCTGGGCGTCCGACGTCCGCCATCGGTTCAGAAATTCCTCCAGCCTGCCCTGGTCCGGCCCTGCCGCCCGTTTGGCCGCCCGCTCAACCAGCGCGTGCCCCTCCAGCAGTTCACTGTCGATGCGTTCCCCGGCCTCCGATTTCTTGGTCGCCTCCTGACGCCAGGATTCGAAGGTGTTCGTGAACGCCCCAATCGTATACAGGTACCGCGTGTTGTCATGGAGATCGAAGTGCCCGGTCCATCGGTCGTTCTCGACGTGCGACATAGCCGCTTCACACCATGACGTCTCTTTGATCGTCCGATACCGAAGCACGGCGGTCAGGACATCGTGGCCTTCTTTGAAAATATCGGCGGTGACTTCCAGCCGATCGCCGACCTCGCGCTTGACCGGCCAGCGGCCGCCGTCGAGCTCCGGCTGCACCCGCTCAATGACGATGGACGACGCAGTCGCGGGCATCGGCGGTGCCGGCGGGCGGTCTTCACCTCGATGACTCATAGTTGACTCCGAGTTGTCGCGTCGTTCTTGACCAGCGCTTCTTTTGTGACCTCCGCGGCCTGTTTCACCCGTGACGCGGTTCGCTTCACCGCATCGCCGACGCCGCCGCCCACGGTGTCCCAGTCCTTCTTGGCCCCTCCCACCACTTCGTCCAGTTCATTCTTGGCCGTGTCGAGCCCCCTCTTCAACCGGTTGCGGACCGACGCGCCCGATTCCGGCGTGCTCAACAGTGCCGCCACCGCACCGGCCAGAATGCCGAATCCAAACGCCGCCAAGATCGTCCCGACACCCATCGCATCGACTCCTCCGTCCCGCCCCGATCTGTCATTCATCCGTTCCTGTTCCATAGCGGCTCTCCTTTCCCTCGATGATAGGTTCGCACCGGGGTCGGCGATTGGGCCGTTCCATTTCCCATCCCCTCGCTTCATCACACCAGCCGTGCCGAGACTGCCGAGCCCAATGCCGGCCAGCAGCAGCAGACTCTCGGAAATTAGCCGTCTCAGAGATACCGTGCGCAGCCTGCCGTTGTAGGCACGAACATGGGCTTCTCCGCCAAGCCATCGCCTGCCTTCCTGATCGTCGACTCGATACATCCTTACCCCACCTTTTCAAGCCACGCGACCGGCGCGTGTGTGAGCATTTCTTCCACCGGCAATACTTGGCGGTCTTCGCTGGTCGTCGTGCTGAGCACCTGCCCCGTAAATATGTTTCGAAACTTGGTGCCTTCCCGCCAAGCCGGCATAACCAGCCATGTATCGCGCCACACCTTGGCTGCCGGCTGAGCGGTCTGCACGTCCGCAATGACGGTCGTCAGCAAACGCGGAACGATGGTGACCACCGATGTCTCGTCATGAATGCGGGCAAAGGCAAAGAGGTGTTCGCGCTGTGGGCCTCTCCCCTCGAGTGGCACATATTGGCCCGAATGAAACAGCGCGCGGTGGTCTCGGCGGTACCGCAAGGCCTCCGCCGTCACGTATAACTTGATGCGGCCGTCGGTGCGGTGCGCAAACAAGTCTTGCAGGAAGGCGCCTAGATCCGGCGCCGCTGCCGAGTCGCGATTCAAATCTGCAAGCAGTGCGGCCCGTTTCACGAAATCGACCGGACGGCGATTGTCCGGGTCGACCAGGCTGAAATCCCAGAGTTCAGTGCCTTGGTAGAAATCCGGCGCCCCCGGAACCGCGATCTTCAGCAGCACTTGCGACAAGGAGTTGTAGAGCCCGTACTGCGCCACCCGCGCTTGAAAAGGAAGAAAGTCTTCAAGGAACGGATTCGGCGCCGACCGGTCCAGCAACCGTGCGATGAACTGTCCGAGCCCCTCTTCATACTCCGCGTCGGGGCTGATCCAGCTGGAATGTTCTTTCGCCTCCTTGACCGCCTTGTTCATATAGACCTGTATGCGACCGATGAAACGGGCATGCCCGTCCTCGTCCATCGCCTCGAGCGGCCACACCCCCACCAAGGTCTGATACAACAGATACTCTTCGTTGCGACCTGGAATTGCCTCGCCGCCTACGTTCGTCTTGAGCCGCCGGTTCAGTTTTTGCCACCGGGTCACGCAGGCTTTCCATTCCTGGGGCATCTCCGACAGGACGTTGAGCCGCGCCCGGACGTCCTCGCTGCGTTTCGTATCGTGCGTCGAGGTGGCCGAGAGTCCGGCCGGCCAATGCTCGCGCCGACTTTTCAGTTGATGGTGCACGAGCGACGGCGGGATGCCGAATTGCTGCGGGTCGGACCCGACCTCATTCAACGAGATAAACCGATGGTACCGATAGAAGGCCGTGTCCTCGATGCCTTTGGCTGTAACAGGACTGGTCGTCTGCTGGAATTTCGTGACGAACTTCAGCCGCTCCTCGCGGTGGAGTTCGCCGCAGGCGGAAGAGTCCAACAGCAGATCGCGCACGAAATCGAAGACTAATCCGCTGAGTGCGGGGTTCCGCCGTTTGGCATGACTCACCGCTTGCCAGAGAAACATCCGGTCCCGATCGAGGATCTCTTTGCCTTTCCCGGTGATATAGGTGCGATAGACCGGAAAGCAGGCGATGATTTCCCGAATGGCATGGGTCAAGCTGTTGAGTGTGTAGTCCCGCGACCGGCGATCCTGCTCCGACAGGCGATTCAATTGATGCCCGAGCACGCTCAATTCGCTGGCCATCGAGACCTGCATGATCAGCTGCTTGCAGCGATAGGTCAATTCGTCGAACGCTTCGTTCTTTCCGGTGTGCCTCGTGTAAATGGCGTCGAACGCCCGTTCGTTCGCGCGGTCCACGAAGATCGCGTTCAGCCAGGCAAGACTCTCGTAGCCGGTCGTACCGAAGACCGCCCAGTTCGCCGGAAGCTCTTCATTGACTCCGAGTATCTTTTCGACCAGCACATACAGCGGGCGATCTTCGCCAGGGGAGACGCCCGGCAGCTCCTTCTTCGCCCACTGTTGCAGCTTCTTGAGATAATCGGCCGGATCGTAGAGCCCGTCCACATGATCGATACGAAGCCCCGTGACGGCCCCGTCTTTCACTAATTTCAACAGAAGCTGATGCGTCTCCTCGAACACCAGCGGGTCCTCCATCCTGATCGCCGCCAGTTCGTTGATGTCGAAAAACCGGCGATAGTTGATCTCCTCCGCTGCCACGCGCCAATAGGCCAAGCGGTAGGCCTGGTCGTTCAGCGCGGCATCCAGCAGATCGAAGCTTCTCGGATCGCCCTTCGTCCCATTGATCAAGCGGACATTCTCATCCAGAAAGGTCCGGATTATCGTACTGCTATCGACCAGCAGAGCCAGGCGGCGCTTGATGATTTCCTTCTCCCGATACCGTTCGGCGACCGACTCAGGCGCGCGATCCTGCCGAGAAGGCAAATGTTTGAGCGCCGTGATGATGCTCTG
>JAOUEB010000177.1 GCA_029858925.1 Nitrospira sp. | reverse complement strand
CACCCCGTCGCCGCCTTCGGCCCGATCGCCTGGGCGAAAGTTTTCGACATAGGGTGAACCTTTCAGATACTCACGCAATGCGGCTTTCAGCTTCCCCGTTCCATGCCCGTGGATAATCCGCAAGAATGGCGCGCCGTCGAGCACCGCCCGATCTAACGCGGCTACGACTTGATCGAGCGCATCGTCGGCCGCCTGGCCTCGCACATCCACCACCGTCTGTTCGTCGAGGCCCAGCCCGCCGCCTGTCGAGAACCGACGCGGACTTGATGAGGGCGATGCAGGCGGCGTGGCGGGCTCCTGTCTTCGTCCAATGCCGACCAGATTCGAGACGGTCGCCATCACTTCCCCCTCGCCCACTTTGACGCGCACCCGTTTTTTCCCCTGCGGCGCTTCCAACAAACTCCCCGTCATGCCCAATCCCGCAATCTCCACGGTATCGCCGATGCCCAGCTGTTCGACTGGTATCGGTTCGCCGGTGGGAGCCAGTTCCTGCCGCGTGTGGGCCTCCAGCTCACTGAGCCGTTGCTTGGCCTCCTTCGCCTTGATGAGCTTCTGCTCACGCTTGACGGCATCGACCGTGGCCTGCACTTCGGCGCGGGCGCGCTGAAATTGCTCACCGAGTTTCTTCTTGAGCCCCTTGCGGGCCTCCTGCTCGGCTTCCTCCAATCGCGCTTGCAATACTTTCGCTTCCCCTGCCGCAAACTCTGCTTCTGCTCTGGCCTGTCGGGCCCGCTCCGTATCCTCCGCCAACTGCCGCTGTTTCTGCTGCAAGTCCGCCATCAGATCGTCCAACCGCCGATCTTCGTGCCGCAACCGTTTCCGCGCATCGCTCAAGATCGCTTCGTCCATGCCCAGCCGGCCGGCGATCTCCAAAGCGGACGAGCCGCCTGGAATGCCCATAAACAAGCGATAGGTCGGCGCCAGCCTCGCGACATCGAACTCCACGCTGGCATTGGCGAACCCCGGCGTCGTCTGCGCCAACTCTTTGAGCGGCCCATAGTGCGTCGTCACGACCACTTTCATCTTGAGCGCCGCCAATCGGCACAGCAGCGCTTCGGCCAATGCCGCCCCTTCCTGCGGATCGGTCGAGGTCACCGGCTCGTCCAAGAGCACCAAAGATCGAGGCCCCGGCGGCTCGCCGCCCTCGGCCCGAGCGGCGGTATCGGAGAGGAGCCGAACCATTTGCGTCATGTGCGCGGAAAAACTGGACAGGTTCCGGCTCAAGTCCTGCGCATCCCCGATGTCGGCATAACAATGCGTAAACAGCGCCATCTCGGATTCCGGCGCGCAGGGCAGATGGAGTCCGGCTCGCACCATGAGCGCATAGAGTCCGACGATTTTGAGCGTGACCGTTTTCCCTCCGGTGTTGGGTCCGGAGATCACCAGCACACAGGTCGTCTCATCCAGCACGATGTCGTTCGGCACGACCTGTTCCTTGGCGAGCACGAGCAAGGGATGCCTCGCCTGCTTCAAGACCACGCGACCTTGCTCATTCAGTCCCACGGGGTTGCATTTCAACCGGCGACTCAACTCGGCTTTCGCTGTGATGCAGTCGAATTCGGCCAATATTTCAGCGCCGTGGCCGATCTGTTCGGCCTTCCCCGCCACCAACGCCGTGAGTTCCCGCACAATGCGGCGGACTTCTCGCTCAACTTCCAAGTCAGCCACTTTGATGGAATTGTTCAATTCGACCAATTCGCGCGGCTCGAGAAAGACGGTCGCCCCGCTGGCCGAGACATCATGCACGATGCCGGGAATCCTTCCCCTCATATCGGCTTTTACCGGCAACACATAGCGTCCCTCACGCTGGGCGAAATAGGTCTCTTGCAGAATCTCCTCATACCGCTGTGAATGCAGAATGCGATCGAGATGTTCCCGCATCTGCTGCTTCAACTCCTTGGCCTGATGCGTGAGCCGCCGCAATTCAGGCGTGGCCGACTCCTTGATCGCGCCGTCCGGTTGAATCGCCGCTTCGATGGCCGACCGGATCGGCCGCAGTCCCTTCACGACATCGAGCGGCTCCACAACCTGGGCCAATGCCCTCGCTTCAACCGAGTAACGAGCCATATACCGATCAACGTCCTCCATCAGCGCCAGGGCGACGGCGCAATCCCTCAACTCCTGCGTCTCCAGCTCCCCTCCCTTGCCGGCACGAACCAGCGCTTCACGTATATCGGGACAATGCAGAGCCGGAGCCGGCTCGCCGACCGCCAGCAACCTGGCCATCTCGGTCGTTTCCTGCTGACGCAGACGCGCCACGGCCACCTCACGTGAAAGCGGCAGGGACCGGCATCGCGCCGCCCCCAACGCCGACTGCGCTGACTGAGCCAACAGCTCAAGCAGGCGGGGCCACTCCAATGCCTGTGCGGCGTTTGCGGTGGTGTCATTCATCAGAAACTCCTATCGCGCATGACTCATGCGCGCGCCGGCTTTAACTATCCGTCCAGCGAGCCGAGATATAGCTCGTCCCTGCTGAAGCGCATCCCGTTAAGGAGAAGAGCGTATAGCTTATGGCATATAGCACGTGATCGGGCCAAAGCATTGGTTCGCTTCGATTCACACTCCGGCTCCGGTCCCGTGCCATAAGCCATACGCCATAGGCTCTTTCAGCCGACCACGCTTCACGAGATACGCTTCCCGAGGGAGAGTCAAGAATAATGCGGGCGGGAGATCTTGACAAGGGTGAAACGGCCTGGCTACTATCGCATTCTAAACTGTTGGTTTCGTGCTGCATTCATGATTTTACCTACGTAGAGGACCACATATTATGGCTATTCGGATCGGCATCAACGGATTCGGGCGGATCGGGCGCAATGTGTTTCGCGCCTCCCTGGGCGATCCCGACATCGACATCGTCGCCATCAACGACCTGACGGACGCCAAAACGCTTGCCTACCTGCTGAAATACGACTCGGTCCACGGCACCCTCAAGGCCGAGGTCGAGGCCAAAGAAGACCAGATTCTCGTCAATGGAAAGCCCATCAAAGTGTTGGCAATGAAAGATCCCAAAGAATTGCCGTGGAAGTCTTTGAATGTCGACATCGTCATTGAATCCACCGGCCGGTTTACCGATCGGGAAAGCGCGGGCAAGCATCTCGCGGCAGGGGCGAAGCAGGTCATCATTTCGGCGCCGGCCAAAGACCCCGATGTGACGATCGTGCTCGGCGTGAACGATGAGAAATTCGATGCCAAGCTGCATCATATCGTCTCTAACGCCTCCTGCACGACGAACTGCTTGGCTCCGATGGCCAAAGTCCTGCTGGAAAATTTCGGCATCAAACACGGCACGATGACGACGATCCATTCGTATACCAACGACCAGCAGTTGCTGGACCTTCCCCACAAAGATCTCCGCCGGGCGCGCGCCGCCGGCATGTCGATGATCCCAACCAGCACGGGTGCGGCCAAGGCGCTGCATCTCGTCATTCCCGAACTCAAGGGGAAACTGGACGGCCTTGCCATCCGCGTCCCCACCCCAAACGTGTCGCTGGTCGATCTCACCGTCGAAACGGAAAAGGATTGCGACATCGCAGGGGTGAATGCGGCGTTCAAGAAGGCGGCGGATGGTCCGCTCAAAGGCATTCTCAAGTACTCGGAAGATCCCATCGTCTCGATTGACCAGAAAGGCGACGATCACTCCGCCACCGTCGACGCCCCGTTGACCAACGTCGTCGACAAGCGCATGGTCAAAGTCACGGCATGGTACGACAACGAGTGGGGCTATTCATGCCGCCTCCGCGACTTGATCAAAGTGCTGGCCGGAAAGGCAACTGCCCGCTGAACCCGGCCTGGAGAACAATCGAGTCAGGCTATAGTCTTCCAGGCTCTTGACCATCGTAGCCGATGCGCCATGCAAAGGAGCGTCCATGAACTTGCATAAGAAGACGATCGACGACGTGCAATTGCGTGGCAAGCGAGTCATCATCCGCGCAGACTTCAACGTTCCGCTCGACGAAGCGCTTCAAATTACCGACGATACCCGCATTCGATCTACGCTGCCAACCATCAATCGTGTCGTGGACGAAGGCGCAAAAGTCATTCTCTGCTCCCACCTCGGACGGCCCAAGGGCGCCTTCGATCCCAAGTACAGTTTGGCGCCGGTGGCGAAGCGGCTGGGACGCCTGCTGGGAAAAGAGGTGGTCTTTGCTCCGGACTGCATCGGCCCGGCCGTCGAAAAACTGGTGGCGAAGATGAACGCCGGCGACGTACTCTTATTAGAAAACCTCCGCTTCCATGCCGGCGAAGAGAAAAATGATGACGCCTTCTCCAAAGCCCTCGCTGCTCTCGGCGATGTCTTCATCAACGACGCCTTCGGCGCAGCGCACCGCGCCCACGCCTCCACCGTCGGTATCACTAAATTCATCAAAGACGCCGCGGCGGGCGCGCTGCTCAAGAAAGAAATCGAGTATCTCGAAGGCGCTGTTGCCAATCCGGTCCGGCCCTTT
>JAOUEB010000175.1 GCA_029858925.1 Nitrospira sp. | reverse complement strand
GGCGTGTCCCGCCTTATGCCACGAGGCCCACTCGTCGGAGAATGCCACAGCGGCGTACCGTTCGCCAACGATTTTTGCAACTCGGTTCAACAGCTTCGTGAGTTGCTGGAGTTCGGCCGGAGTCAGATCCTCACGGAATCGAGGGTGGAGGCCCCAGCGTGTTTCAACTTCTTCTCCGGACACGCTCGACATCAGGCTGATCAACTTGATCTCCTGGCCGGTCGGGCCTTTCGTGTCCAGCGGGTCGGCGATCGCTGCGGACGCCTTGTGCGTGGCGTCCGCAGCGGGCGGGGTCTGCCCCTGGAGCACTGCGCTGATGGCCGGTACGATCGCGCCGGCACACAATGCCGCCGCTGAACTGAGCCGGCTATTGCCGGGCGCGCCGAGGACCTGGGCGATCTTCTCGCCGAAGTCACGGAACATCTCGTTCTTTGCCTTGGACTCTTCCGTGACCAAGAATTTGTACTGCTCATAGCTCTGCCGGCTTTCCGCCACCGCGGCGCCGATCGTCAGCATGATTTCCATCTGATCGGCCTGGTGGCCGAATGCCGGCTCCAGCGCGTTTTTCAATTGTTGTGTCACCGCATCTTCGAGCCCGTTCATGAAGTCCATCTGGTCTTTCAGCGGGATGTGCAACGCGGCCAGGCGGTCGGTCATATTGAACATGATCTTGAGAAATTCGAGATAGAGCCCCCACTCGTCCTGCCGCTTCAGCATGAGCGCCTGTTCTGGCGCGTTCTTTTTCATGAGGGTGACGGACTCGCCCGACACGGCCAGCATGAGTTCGGCCAGTTGGCGGAGTTGGTCCTTATATTCAGTATTGGCAGTGGCCATTGGATCTCCGATTCAGTCGCGGGATTATAACGGAGACGCATGCGGTGAGCAAAGAGGGTGTTTTAGCAATGTCTTGCCCGCGCTGAGTCTCGCGCGTACGATCGGTTTTGGATGGCGGATGCATGAAAGAGGATGAAATGAAGAATTCTCGGCGTGCGATGATCGTTGTTGCGGGGGTGGTGGCGGTGGGAGGGTTGCTTGGCTGTGGCCGGGAGACACCGGCGGAGAAGCCGGAGGCTGCCTCAGGCAATGCGGCGACAGAGGCGGCGGGCCAGGCGCTGGTGGGTTATGCCAAGACGCCGATGGACAAGGCCCGTCAAACGGAAGGCGTTCTGGACCAGTCGGCCGTACAGAGGGCGGCTGAAGTTCAGCGGACGACGCCATAGGCATATGCGGCAAGTGAAACTGGACGCCGCCACATCATAGAGATGTCGTATCATCTAAAGCTGAAATCGACGAGTGACGGTCAATCGCGCGACGATGAGCGCGAGCATCTGATTGCGATTGCGGATGTTCTTGCGAAGGCGCTGGATACGATGGTCAGGATTCCCGGCACGTCGTTTTCTATCGGGTTGGACCCGTTGATCGGGCTGATTCCCGGCATCGGCGACGCGCTGGCCAATCTCATCGGCACGATCATCCTCGGTGTGGCGGCTCGGTTGCGGGTTCCACGGATCGTGCTGGCTCGCATGAGTCTCAATCTGCTGATCAACGGTGTCGTGGGCGCCATTCCAATTGCCGGGGATCTGTTTTCGGTGTGGTTTCGAAGTCATGCGCGGAATGCCGCGTTGCTTCGAGCAGCCGCCACAAGGCCGGATCGCGAGACTCATCCGGATTGGTTTTATGTGGGAGGAATTATCGGAGGCACGGTCGTACTCATGCTGCTGGCGATTGCCTTCGTGGTGTGGGTGGTGGCCAAGCTCTGGGCGATGATGGCGCTTTGATAAGGCGATGGGAGCTGGATCAAGAGAGAGGATCAGTTCTTAGCGGTACCCTGTCAAGAACCGACTCTATCCAGCTTCGATGAAGAGTCATGCCTCAATCAAGCACCAGGCCGCTGGCTCGCGTGCGAGCGGGATGTCATGATATGGCAGTTATTGTCATTTGTTGCCATTTGTGGCATGGTGAAAGAATTGAGAAGGAAGGAGGTGTCCGATGCAGAGTATGAACATTTCTCTGCCTGATCCCTTGAAGCAATTCGTGGATGGGCAGATCGCCCAAGGCCGCTACAGCAGCGCGAGCGAATATGTGCGGGAGTTGATCCGGGCGGACGAAAAACGCAAAGCCGAAGAACAGCTGGAAGCGAAATTGTTGGAAGGGCTGAACAGCGCAGAAAACGCCATGACGCCGGCGGACTGGAAGGCCCTGCGCGCCGAAGCCTCGGCGAAACTGTCCGCGCGAAAACAACGGCGCTGATGCCGACGGTCTACCAGCGCGCGGCCGCCAGGCGCGACTTGGTCGAGCAGTTCGTTTACCCGGCGGAAGAGGCAGGCTTGGAAACGACCGAGCGCTTTATGATCAACGCCGAAGCCAGTTTCAACGACCTGGCTCGCCAGCCCTTAATCGGCGCTCCGGTCACACTACGGCATCCAGATCTTGCAGGCATGCGCAAGTGGCGCATCAAAGACTTCGATAATCATCTGATTTTCTACACCCCACATCCTGACGGCGTGCCGATCGTGCGCGTGCTGCACGCGGCACGAGACTGGTGGAGCCTGTTAGGGCTCGAAAACTAGCTGATTTAATTCGGCACTTTCGCAATCTCGTGCATTTAAAGGGAGAGAGAAATGCCAAGCATACAATCTCAACCGCTACTGCAAAGGGGGCGGTTGCTAGCATCTTTACGATTGTGAATGACTTGAATTGATCTGAGGTAAGGGGGGGGTGCCATAAGATGGAGGGCCAGCATGATCATTGGCTTATTGCTGAGGCGGCATGTGCTGGAATTCTTTGCCGGTCCATCGTCCATACACATCGGCAAATCATTAAGTCCCCTCTTTGAGGTCGTTCGGCATTCAGCGCATGCAGACCGGCCGTAAAGACGAGGGCGAGCAGGCCTGCCGTCAGGACAGAGCTCGGTGAGGCGTCCAGCCGTTCAAACCGCTGCGTGTAGCAATGGATGGTGCCAAAGACTGCGCGGCGTTTACCACCGACCGCCTATTGTGCGACCAAGCCCATGTCCCTGTGGCGGCCAAAGCCACGGTCCAAAGAATGGTGAACAGCCAGCTTGATGCGAGCACAGAGTGGAAAACGGTGTCTGGTTATAGGTGCTTGCCTCGTCATGCGAAAAAGGGGAGAATCC
Source organism: Nitrospira sp. (assembly GCA_029858925.1). Taxonomy (GTDB): domain Bacteria; phylum Nitrospirota; class Nitrospiria; order Nitrospirales; family Nitrospiraceae; genus Nitrospira_D. The sequence continues at coordinate 1,428 of JAOUEB010000175.1, read as the reverse complement.
TGACGTGTCACCCCTCGCTCTCAAAGACAAACAGGTGAAATTAATTCAGTGTGCTCACTGTGGGGCGCAGAATCGAGTGTCGGGCTATTCGATTACTCAAACCTCTCTCTGCGGCAAATGCCGCATGCCATTACCGGAGCCATTCTATATTCGTTTAGCAGGAGTCGCCGCAAGTTACAGGTTCTGGATTGTTCTCGGAGCTATCATCGGCACTGCAGTAGTGTTAAATGAATTTAGATTATCGTATGGGCCGACATCTAACGATGCGCAAACCAACAATCAAGGCCATTCCTCACCGCCGCCCGGCCTGATGGATTATCCGGCAATGCCGGTCAAGCAGGGTCTTCATCAGCTCTACACAAGTGCTGAGCTGATTGCCCCCTTCCGTATCGTGACGCCATCCGGCGCGGACAGTTTCTACGTCAAACTTACCGATGCCGGTACTGGTGTGCTCGTCATGACATTTTTCGTGCAGGGAGGCCAGAGCTTTGAGGCTGTCGTGCCAGTAGGAACCTATCGCGTCAAGTATGCGACGGGCTTAACCTGGTATGGCGTAGATGACGTATTCGGTCCTGATACGCGCTACAGCGAGGCAGTTAAAATCTTTGAATTCTCCCTGAAAAATAATCAAATCAGCGGCAATACAATTGAACTGACCCGCCAAGGTGGAAGCAATCTCCACACAAAGACAATATCGGCCCACCAATTCAACTGCAATATTCTGCACAATCCAACGTTGCCGAACGCTGCGCCTTCGCCCTGCCCCTGAGCGTGAACTGTGATCGCAATTAGATGAGTGGCATGTGCTGCAGTTCTTTGTGGGCTCGTCATCCATGCGCGCTGGAGACCATTAGCAGGCTGCGGAAAAACTACTTTCCAGGCCCTTGAACGCTTCAAGGTGAAGAGAGGGGCCACTGATAATTCAGGGGTTTTCAATTCGTGTTGACCCCGATGAAGTACGTAAACCGAGTTTTTTCGTAGCCTGTTAGGCCCTTTCGTGAGCTCGTTCGGCATTCAGTGCGCAAAGACCGACTGCAAAGACGAGGGCAAGCAGGCCTGCTGTCAGGACAGACCCCGGTGAGGCGCCCAGCTGTTTAAACCACTGCGTGTAGAAATGGATGGCGCCAAAGACTGCAACCACATTCACCACCCATCTTCTGTTTCGTGACCAGGTCCATGCGCCTGTGACGGCCAAAGCCAAAGCCCAAACAACGGCGAACGCTCCGCTTGATGCGAGCAAGGTCCCCTCATGGTGGCGATCGCCCCACAACGACCCCACCCAGAATCCAAAATTCACGAGCACTACGGAGGTTCTCGCTCCCGTGAGGGCGAGGATTTCATACTGGCTCGGCAGGTGTTTGGAGATTTGATAGAGCATAATGGCGAGAAAGTAGCTTGCGTGCTGGTACCAGGTTCTGGCACCGATGC
>JAOUEB010000174.1 GCA_029858925.1 Nitrospira sp. | reverse complement strand
TGAAGGATGAATGAGGGAGCGCCCCTGTCGGATGCCCAGGACCGGGTTCTGGCGCAGACCACATGGGATCGGAATGTAGTCGTGAGGGCCGGGGCCGGTACGGGCAAGACCACGATTTTAGTCAATCGGATGCTCAATCTCTTGATGCGGGAGCCGCAGCCGCTGGCGATTACCGAGATCGTGGCGCTGACCTTCACCAACAAGGCTGCGACGGAGATGAAGCAGCGGCTCCGGCGTGAATTGACTAAGCTCGTCGAGTCCGCCGATGAATCGTTGTCGGCGCTCTTTCGCGCGCGGTATCGGTTGTCGTTCGATCAGGTGAGGGAACGGGCTGAACGGGCGCTCGCGCAGTTCGAGAAGGCTCAGATCGGGACATTGCACAGTTTCGCCGCGCACCTGTTGCGATTACACCCGCTGGAGTCCGGCCTGGACCCGTCGTTTCAAGAAGACGACGGCACGCGCTTCACGGAGCTGTTCGATTCCAGATGGCAGGCCTGGCTGGCGGATGAACTTGGCCAGACTGGGGAGCATCATGCGCAATGGAGGCGGGTGCTGGCCGGGACGAGCCTCGACGACTTCTATGGCCTGGCCGTCACGCTGGCCGGCGAATCTATCGATGTGCATGATCTTGTGCGCCAATGCCGGGCAACGTCGATCGACGGCCCGGTCCGCGACTGGTTGGAGCGTCTTCGCGCAAAAGCCGATGGGTTGTCGGCCGGCCGCGCGAAGGCCAAGCAGCTCAAGGCAGACAAGATGTTGTCCGCTGCATCCCGGTGTGTGGGGCTGGTGTTGGATCATGGGGTGCAGGGCATCGAGCGGCTGATCGACGAGGACCGTGCGCTCTTGGAAAAGGACATGGGCAAAGCGACTGCAGGCTGGGACGAACAGGCGTTTGCCGAGGCCAAGGCCGTGGTGTCCGTCGCGCAGCAGCTATTCTCGGTGAATCAACTCTACATGAGTGATGTGCTCGAACTGCTGGGTCCGTTTCTCAGCGTGGTCCGGCAGTCTTTCTTAGCCTCCGGGTGGATTTCGTTCGATGGGCTCCTGACTCGCGCCAAGGCGTTGCTGCGGGACCATCCCTCGGCTCGATCCAGAATCAAACATAGTTATCGCGCCATCCTCGTAGATGAATTCCAAGACACGGACCCGGTGCAATACGAAATCGTTCTCTATCTGGCGGAGCGGCGGGGCAGTTCGAAGCAGGCCTGGCAGGATCTCGAATTGGAGCCGGGCAAGCTGTTCATCGTCGGCGACCCCAAGCAATCGATCTATGCGTTTCGCCGCGCCGACATCGAAGCCTTCGAGCGGGTTGTGGACAAGATCGTTGCAGGCGGAGGGATCGTCCATTCGCTGGTCACGAATTTCCGCAGCGACGACGCGGTGCTGTCGGTGGTCAACAACCTGTTCGACCGGTTGTTCGTTGCCGAAGCGCACATTCAACCTTCGAACGAGCGGTTATCCACGCAGCCGCAACGGAAGCCTGAGCTGTCCGTCTCCGGTGTGCAGATCAGGCTCGTGACCGCCGAGCCCGATGCGGAGGACTTCGACACGGCGGCCGCCACGCGCGTGGAGGCCGACCAGTTGGCCCGTTGGATCAAGGAGGAATTGCTTGCCGGCACGACTGTCTTTGATCGTGACCGGAGGCCGCTTCCTCTGCAGCCGGGGCATATCGCGCTGATCTTCAGAAAGTTGACACAGGCCCAGGACTATCTGGACGCGCTCCGACGGTGGGACATCGCCTATCTGACCGATGGAGAGAAGCATTTTTATCGGCGGCAGGAAATCATCGATCTGGTCAATGTATTGAGAGTGCTCGACAATCCGCATGATCGCATCGCCCTGGTCGGTCTGTTGCGGTCGCCGCTCGGCGGCGTGGCGGATCGAGACCTACTCACGCTACGGCAACTGGACGCCTTGGACTTCACCAGGCCGGAGGCGCTCGCGGGCTGGTCCCATCCGCAGGTTGGTACGGTGAAGACATTCTATGAACGGCTGGCCGAGCTGCATCGTCTCGCGCCGCTTCGGCCTGTCCCGAACCTGTTCGATCTGATCTTTTCTCGGTTGCCGGTCCTCGAACTGGCGGCGGCGTCGCTGCACGGCGAACAGGCGGTGGCCAATCTCTTGAAGGCCCGCGACATGGCTGAGGACGTGGCCGACCGCCCGCATCTCACGCTGACGGGTTTTGTGGATCTGATGCTGGAGCGTCTCGATGAGCAACCGGATGAAGCGGAAAGCGCTTTGGCGGAGGCCTCGCTCGATGCGGTGAGAATTTTGACGATCCATAAGGCCAAGGGGCTTGAGTTTCCGGTAGTCATTCTTCCTGGGTTGCACCAAGGCGCGCGAACGCCCCGCAAAGGGCCGTCTGTGCAGCACGATTGGTCGAGCGGGTGCTACGGTCTGTCGCTGGGACTGCAGCGCAATCTGGGATCGGTTCTCGTCGGGAACAAAATGGCGGCGCGCGAGGAGGCGGAACAGCGGCGCCTGCTGTACGTGGGCATGACCAGAGCCCGCGACCTGTTGGTGCTTTCCGGCGGCCAGGTCCAAAAGCCTGGGCGCGACGCAGTCCTGGGGCTGCTGCAAGAGGCGGTCGGCAGCGAGACCTTCGAGCAAGAAGGGGCTGACATCGAGATCGGGAACGCCCGCATGACTCGCACCATCGTGCCTGCGTCGACGACGAGCCGCAGGAGGCCTCGGAAGGTCGTGGCGTCTGTTGCAGCCCCTGCATTGCCGCCGTTGATCGAGCGGTACGCCGTCAGGCAGGCGCAGAGAACGGAGATCCGTGGCTTGCCCAGAAAATTGACGCCATCCAGGATGACGCATGCTCGTCCGATTGTTCACCTGGTGGGAGGCCGGGAGAAGAAGACGGAGGGGGTCGCGCGATTCGTCGGCATCTGCGTCCATGCGCTGCTTGAACGGTGGGACTTCTCAATCCGCACGCCGCCGCCTATAACGGAACTTGAAGCGCTGTGTCGTCAGGTTATTCCACCGGAAGCGGATTGCATGGAAGCCGTGCGGGATGATCTCGCGTCGCTCATGGGTGCGTTTCTGTCGTCGGAGTTCTATGGACGGATGCAGAGGGCTGAGATTTTGGGCAGGGAAATTCCCTTCATCATTCCCTGGCGTGAAGGGCAGGTGATGGAAGGAGTGATCGATCTGATGTATCGTTTGGACGGAAGGCTCTGGATTGCGGACTATAAGACCGATCAGGTCGCAGCAGGTGAGGCTCAGGCGAGGGCGCAACAATATGCGCAACAGGCAGAGGCCTACCGAGCCGCTGCCGAGCGATGTTTGGGAGGCGAGACGGCCTCATTCGAGTGTGTCTTCTTGCGGCCCGGCGCGCGCGTTGAATTGTGATTCGCAATCGACTGGAACATGGGGAAATGTTTCGGGTTTCGAGTTCTGGGTTTCGAGTTCTGGGTTGCGAGTGTTCGGAACGTCTTTTCTGACAACGCGAAACATGAAACCCGAAACTCGCAACTCGCAACTCCGTTTCCCGGAGTGACGTAGTCGCTGTGTAGAAGCGCTCATACGTAGCATGGGCTAAGAGAGGAAGTCGGCATGGCCGCCAGGCATCGCCGGGACATTTCGCCCGAAGCCTTCGCGCAACTCGTGCAGCAGGCCATTGCCGACTTGCCTCCTGCGTATGCGACGCTGATGGAATCCATTGCTGTGGTGGTGGAAGAAGAACCTCCGCGTGACGTGCTGGAGGATCTTGAACTCGATGGCGAGGACGATTTGCTGGGGCTCTATCAGGGCCAGTCTTTACTGGAGGATTCGTTCTTCGGAGCGGGCGGGGCGGAACCGGCGAAGATTTCTATCTACCGCGGACCGATCGTGCGCCACTGTGAGAGTCTGGAAGAAGTGGCGCAGGAGGTCTATGACACGGTGGTGCATGAACTGGGGCACCATGTCGGATTGGACGATGATGAGATGCCCTATTAAAATAGTGCTGAGAGTCGAGTGCTGAGGTGATACCGATCAAGACCGCCTTTGCTCAGCACTCACGTCTGTGTTTGTAGAAGCCCCATGCCAGCATGACGATGCCGATGAACACCATCGGCGCCGAGAGTACTTGTCCCATTGTGATTAGGCCGAATAGATATCCCATCTGCTGATCGGGTTCTCGAAAGATCTCCACAATCATCCTGCAGATTCCGTAGCCGATGAGGAAACTCCAGAAGATGGTTCCAGGCGGCGTGGTTCGCCGCCCGATGACCCACAGCACCGTAAAGAGCAGCAGGCCTTCAAGCCCGGCTTCATACAGCTGGGAAGGATGCCGGCAGGCCGGGCCGCCGGTCGGGAAGACCATACACCAGTCCACATCTGTTGCCCGTCCATAGAGTTCGCCGTTGATGAAGTTACCTAACCGGCCGAAGCCGAGACCGATCGGTGTGACGGAGGCGGCCAGGTCTGCGATCGTGTATATGGGCAGTCCACGCCGCTTGCTGAACCACATCAAGGCCACGATCGTGCCGAGTAGTCCGCCGTGAAACGACATGCCGCCTTCCCAGACGGCGAAAATCTTCAAGGGGTTCTGTGAGTAGTAGGGGAAGTTGTAGAACAGCGTGTAGCCGATGCT
>JAOUEB010000173.1 GCA_029858925.1 Nitrospira sp. | reverse complement strand
CACCATGCTGTACACCGCCAGGAATATCCATCTCTTCATGAGCCTGGGCTACAAAGCGGAATCGCTTCTGCCCGACCACTACGATCACTTGGATTTAATCTGTTTCGCCAAATACCGTTCAGCGCCGACTTACAACTCATCACTCACAACTTAATCATTTATACCCCTCCCCGCTGGTACCGCCGCCGAATCCGCCCCAGTTGCCACCGAATCCGCCCTGGCCTGTCCCCCAATACTCGCCCTTCTGTATGCGACGATAGGGATGGCGTAGATCCGGGCGGCTGATCCACCAGAAGCACACGATGGCGACGAGACTGGTGCCGAGGGCGAGCCAGAACCCAATACCCCGGAAGTGCGTTTTGGGCAATGCGCCGACGCGGACTTCTTGAGCAGGCGCGGCCAAGGCCACCGCCGTTCGATAGAGCCCTTCACCGAAATGGCCGAGTTCGATAGCCGGCTGGAGATAGGTCTGTCCCACCTCGCTCCTGACCTCCGGCGTGATGACCGGCAGCATCTGGCGTCCCAAGGTGATCGCTGCTTGCCGCTCCTGCACCGCGACCAGCACCATCACCCCATGTTCTTGCTGCGTGGAACCGATGTGCCATTGTTCATAGAGCGCCGTCGCGTACTCATTGGCCGAAGAGAAGGGCTTGATGCTGGGCACCGTCACCACGACCATCTCGATGCCAGTTTTCCGTTCGAGATCCTGACAGACCGAACGAATCCGCTCTCTCCACTCGGCATCGATCGCCTGGGCATGGTCACTCACATAGCCCATCGGACCCGGTAGCTGCGGACGGCTTTTCGGCCGGTCATAGAACGAAGACTGGCCCGCAGCCGGCCAGGGCAGCATCACGCTCACCAACAGCGCAACCGCGATCCGTGCCGTCCACACCTTCGTCATCTGTGCCCGATCTGCCGCTCCACCACAACGACCAACCGTTCGAGACTATCGAGGTAGCGATCCATCACTCGCGGCACTTCTTTGTGTCCCGGAGAAATGTGTCCCCGTTTGATCGACAGCGCCTCATGCAGACCTGCGAGATCGATTTCAAAATGGGTTTCGAGGTCTTTCAGGAGAGGCTCGCCGTGCGATAGGACTGGTCTGGCCAACAGCCGTTGCACGCCACGCAGCACCGGCATCAATGCCGTGATCGAAAGAGGCAGCAACAGCATCATCGACTCTTCCGTGGTCCCTCCTTCCACCAACCGCTGCCGCATGCGCACAAGATTGCCCCGCAGGGCTTGCAGGACTTCACCGGCCAGATGACGCTGATCGACCTTGAACCCGATAAGGGGGTCCTGTCCCCACAACAGCCGATGACAGTCCTGGATATCCTGATACTCCAATGGAAAAACGAAGGCCGATGCCTGGAGGTCGGCCTTGGTCAAGAACAATGGCGTCACAACTTGTTCTTTGCTCCATTTTTTATGCGCGCCGGCATAGGCCTTCAATAGGGCAACGTCGTAGGACGACACGAACAGCAGAATATTCAGATTCGACCGGCCTGGAAGAAATTCTCCACGAACCGCGCTGCCATAGAGCAGCACCGCGTCGAGCTGCGTACCGTAGGCTTGAACCACGTCCTTCACGTACGACCGCAGCAATCGCTGCGTCTCGCCCGGCAACCCATCGATGGTCCATTGTACCGCCGACATCCTATTATCTCGCGCCTCGCGCGACCTCATCATGTGCATGCGCCGCTGGGTCCGGCAGAAACCCCGCGGCCATCAGACGATCCGCCAGGTTGAACGGGGCACTGGCTCGCAACCCCGCCGTCGTGGACAACACGCGATAGCGCAAGCGCGCATTACGGTCCAGCGTGCGGAAGACACGATCGCGCAGAAACCCGATCGCGGGATTGGCCGTGTTCCAAAACAGCACTTGCTCATCCGCCAGACGCTGTAGCATGGTGACCTGAGGCCGGCGCGCCTGCTCGAACCGCTTGAGCTTTTCAGCGGAATAATCATGTTCCGCCAGACACTCAGGCAGCAGATCCGCCAGCGCCATCGCATCCACCATCGCCTGCATGCGCCCTTGGGAAGCATGGGGATTCATCGCATGCGCCGCATCCCCGATGAGCACCGCGCCCTCGGCGACCCACGTCGGCGTGCGCACGCGCCCGGTGGGCATGAAGGCGGTTTGACTCCAATCGGTCAGCCCCCGAAACAACGTCTCATTAGAAGGATCGATGGCGGTCCAGGCCTGTTGCAAGGCGGGCATGCCCTTCGATTTGACCCGGTCGTATGACCCGGCGTCGATCATGTAAAAGAGATACACCTTGTTCCCCGCAGCGGGAAACATACCGAGGATGGTCCGCTTGCCGACAAAATATTTCGCCTCGGTGATCGGAGCCGGCGCGTCCAGAATCGCGATTAGATAGCCCTGCGGATAGAAGTACCGGTCAACGGGAATCTGCAAGGCTTCCCGGACTTTCGAAAAAGCCCCATCGGCGCCGACGACCACTTTGGCCTTCACGGTGATCTCGTCGGTTCCCTTCTTCGCCGTCAGCCCGACAACTCGGCCGTTCTCCCGAAGGAGCCCTGTGAACGTAGCCCCGTACCAGAGCGCCACGGACGGTTGAGCCTGGATCGCATCGAGAATGGCATGGTGCGCCACATTCGGCAGCGTCACGACGGCGCGATTGTACGGAGCGGGCAGATCGCCATAATCCACCGTGCAGAGCCGTTCGCCGCCGACTTTGCAGAAATGGAACCGGCTGACAGTGCGCGTGGAATCCTCCGGCAGTTTATTCAACAGTCCGAGTTGATCGAGCACCCGTTGCCCGTTTGGCTGAAGAATTTCCCCGCGCAGACCTCGCGGCGGCCCAGGGGCCTGTTCCAACACAATGGTCTTGATCCCCTTCTGCGCCAGGGCAAGAGCCAACACAGCCCCGCCTCCACCGGCTCCGACCACCGCAATATCAGTTTCTTCACTCTTCACGTCCAACCCCTTGCTACTTGCCCCTTGCCACTTGCTACACACCCCTCACGCCTAACCCTTCACCCCCGGCTACTTCCATTCCCGAAACCGATCCTGATCCTTCCACATCGAGAGAAACTTCTCGCGTGCCTTGACCGAGATGGCATGATCGCGAATGACATCGAGCCGTTCGTCGTTGTAGCGATTGCCGCTGGTCGTATGATTCATCGACCCATTGGCATTGATCTCGTCGTCGACCACCACTTGCTTCAGATGCATGAGGCCGTCATGCCGATTGATCATGACGGGAATCCCTGCCTCCCGAAGGGCGGACACAGCCCTCCGTTGATTGGGATCGTTGAGCCGCTCGCGGTCGGTGATAACGCGGACATCCACGCCTTGTTTTCTGGCATTCAGCAGCGCTTTGACCACAATGGGGGACGTGAGTCCATACGCAGCCACAAAGATGTACCGCGTAGCCTCCTCATAAATCTGCGCAACTTTTCGAAGAGGCTCGTCCTCAGGCGCATACCAGACCTCTATCGACGCTGCGGAGGCTTCCCCGCTCGTGAGGCTCAGGGCGACGATGAGCAACCAGATCACAAGGCTTCTATGAGATCTCGGTCGCGCGTTGAACCAGCGGAGTCCCATCATGCCTGCTCAAACAGCTCGCGAAAGTTATCGTCCGACGCCTCCCAGGCCTGCGGCGCATGAGTTCGAAACCACTGTCCAAGAAATTGTTTCTGGCCCGGCGTCAACATTTGCTTGATCTGGTGAGACCGTCCTTGGAGCGGCTGGAGAAACCCTACCTGCTTGGCAACATCCAGAGTGGCGGTTCGGACATAGACATTGGTAAACACCGAGGGCTTGTCGTCCTCGCCCTCGCCCTGGACCCAGACAGAGAGAAACCGATCCAGCGTGAGCCCGGCACTGTCCATCGCCGGTTCGGTGTCATGAAACAGCTCGTTCTCGGACTCCGTCATCGGAGTGTCGTCCGCGGCCCGAAAGAGGAAATTTTTCTTCCACATGGCGCTGGCATAGTGGCGGCGAAGCCGGATTAAAGTCAAGGCTACTGTGCTCGAACCCCAATTCCTATCGAGGCTTCGCCGGGGCAGGAAAATGATGGGTCGGACGTCTGTGGCGATGCTGGACAGTTCGCGAATTGCACTGTACGGTAACGCGTACATCTCAGGAGGCCGTCATGGATGCGATGACCTACACCGCCGTTCGCGCAAATCTCGCCAGTACAATGGATCGGGTTTGCAATGACCACGAAGCCTTGATTATTACCCGCAACGGCGCACGGTCCGTTGTGATGCTGTCGCTCGAAGACTACAAGGCGCTTGAAGAAACCGCCCATCTTCTACGAACACCGGCCAACGCCAAGAGACTGCTCTCAGCCGTTGCGCAACTGAACGCAGGCAAAGGTGTTGAGCGGAAGCTGGCCAAGTAAAGCTGGTGTTCGCAGGCGAGGCATGGGAAGACTACCTCTCTGCAAAAACAAGACAAGCGCATGGTGGAACGGATCAACAAGCTCATCCGCGAAACACAACGCGACCCCTTCGGCGGCGTAGGCAAACCGGAACCATTGAAGCATGCACTCTCAGGGTTTTGGTCGCGACGGATCACAGACGAACATCGCATGGTCTATCGCGTTGTGAATGATGCCCTGGAAATTGCGCA
>JAOUEB010000171.1 GCA_029858925.1 Nitrospira sp. | reverse complement strand
CCCAGTGATACATTGTCGGCTCACCTACACACATAGACAGGCTCCTGAAGATGGTGCGAGTCTCGAGCCTCGTTGAGCAGAATAGTCGCCAGATCGCTTCGGGTGATACGGCTCAACTGGCCGACATGCAACGTCGGGCCTGAACGGATGAGCTGCGTGGGCAGGCTGTTCGTCAAGCGAGGCGGCTTGACCAGCGTCCGATCCAGGTGGCTGTAGATCTCTAGACGTTCTTGCTCAGCAGCATCCGCGGCGAGTGCAGGGCACCAGTTGCGGTACGCCTCGGCCATCACGCGTAGGGCGAGGCTCACATTGGAGGGGAGCGTTCCGACCATCGTCCCCGTCAGACACAGCAGACGGCGAGGCCCTCTCGCCTGCATGCCGGTGATGAGTGGCAGAACCATCTTGCGTGATCTGGTTTCATCGGTTCTTCGCCTATCTCTTGATCCTCTGTAGGTGATTGGGTGGAAAACGATCGGACTAGATCGGCACATAGAGTCACTGAGCCTGTAGGGCCGTCAAATCTCCCGCTCTCGCCACCACAACCTGCGACCACACTGATACAAGCACCAGACAAACTGGCCCCATCTGATTCCACGTCGTGGGAGTCCTGATTTGTAGTTTCTTGTGAGGTTAGCTTGTCTGAGGTTGGACAAGGGGTAATATCTAAACCGCGGGTCGTACGTTCAATTCATATCGGGGGCACCATACCGCACTTCGTAAGTACCGCCGCCTCATTGGCGTGAGTCCTCCCCATCCATCCAGGTGAGATCAGACTCCCGTTTACCAATTCGCCCGCTCAAGAGTCGGCCATCATTTTCCGATACAACACATGAGCCGTTACCAAACAATTGTGACATGCCAACTGACCCCTATCTATCACCGAACGGATGCCCCCATGGCCAATAGCCACCCAACCGGGTCCAACTCGCCACGACATATCCTCGTTGTCGACGACGACGCCTCCACTCGCTTGCTACGCGCCACAGGCCTGAAAAAGGCGGGATATCGTGTTCTGGAGGCTCACGGCAGTTCCGAGGCCATGACCCTCTATGCCACCTCGGCCACCCCCATCGACTTGTTGCTGACAGACCTCTTTCTTCCGCCTCCAGACTTTCAGATAAGCTCCGCCAAAATCGGTATCCGCGCGTCAACGGGCACGACCTCGTCCGACAAGTCCTCTCGCTGAAGCACGAACTTCGCGTCCTCTTCATCTCGAGTCATGCCATCAGCCACTTGGCAAGCCAAGGCATCGCAATCGACCCGGGACGATTCCTCCACAAGCCCTTCTCCGTCGAACAATTATTGACACGAGTCGCCGCTGCGCTTGTCACCAAGCCGATTCATCGTGATTCCCCCGCAGCCCCGGCATCGGCCCACAACGTTCGATGGATCGATTAGGCGCTCTCTTGGCATCCGCGCTGCAGCAGGCCGGCGATCCGCTCGTCACCCAAAGCACTCCTCGCCAACGTCGCCTCGTCGAAATCATTTGTTTTCTTGCCAGGTTCCGGCCCCTCAGTTAGACTTTTTTCACATCGCTATGGCGCGCACACACACAGCAGACAATTCTCAATCGTTGCCCAAATCGATTTCTCTCGAAGAAATTGAAACCGGGACCATCAGACTTCAGGAGGTCCTCACCGCAATCAACGATTTCAGCCAAGACGGGTTCCCCTATCGCGACGCCGCCAAGAGCAAAGCCGAATTGCAGCTCCGTGAATGTGTCAAACACGTGTTCGGCGAAGGATCGCAAGAGTTTCAGGCCTTTCGAGATTACAAGCTTCGCACATCGAGCAAAGCGGAGGTGGCCCAAAGCATCGCTGCAGTCACAAGCCTCATGCAAACGCTGGAGAACAAGAAACTGGAAATCCAAGGAGTCAAGCCGCCGCCGATCGTCGCTCCGAGAACCCAAAAGATACATCCTTCGGCTACCGCGCAGATACGGATGGTTCCACCCGCCGCACAGGCAGCGAGCACTCATCCTTCTCACCCCCCATCGAAGCCACAGATGCAGCCGGCCACCGCTCCAGTCGCCAGGCCGACGACTCCTCCACCAAAACCGGTGGCTCCTACGGCGACGCAGGCTTTCTCTGCAACCCAAGGCATACGTCCGGCTCCGGCACAACCGCCCAAAGCTCCCCCAGCGCCGGCTTTCTCTGCAACCCAAGGCATACGTCCGGCTCCGGCACAACCGCCACAGGCCCTCGCGCCGACAACGCCCGAGCAACTCTCTGCGGCCATAGACGTGCCTGCTATCCCGCCATTCCAACCCCTGCCTGAGCAGCAGACACTCAAGCTTGTCCGTAAAATCTGTCTTCGGCTGCATGCCGTTGCGCGCCAATTGCGTCTTCGCAAAGACTCCCGTCCGACAGTCGAAGTTGAAGATGATTACGATCTGCAAGACCTCTTGCGCGCTCTGCTCAAGATGGAATTTGATGAAGTCGGGACGGATGAATGGACACCGCCCTATGCCGGCAGCATCACTCGAACCACGCTCTTGCTGAACAGGGAACAAATCGCGATCGTGGCGAAGAAGACCCGGCCCGGCATGACCACCAAGGAAATTGCCGAGCAGGTCGCGGCAGATTCGGCCTTCTACTCAGCGCGCAATAAATGCACCACCCTCTTTTGCTTTGTCTACGATCCGGAAGGCCGCATTGGGAGCCCCAAGCGGCTGGAAACGGACTTAACCAGCGTCAGCGACCGTTATAACGTCGAAGTGCTCGTCGCCCCAAAGTAAACCCAGAGTACACTCATGGAAAAACCAAAACTGAAGAAGGTCCCTTTCTCATCCTCCTCCAAACCGAAACCGCCGTTGACAGCAGCTCCGCTACTTCGATATATTGGCGGCGCGATGCCATCAGCGACCGTCCCTCATACGATTCACGCGCCAGAAGAGGGTCTCTCCCTATTATCTGATCGCGCCTATATCATGATCAACGTGCTTCCAGGTCAAACCTCCTCCGTCGTGCAGGCCCTGGCGCAGATCAAGGAGATCAAAACCATCGACCCCTGTTGGGGAAAACCCGACATCATCGCAGTGGCGGAGGTGGCGGACCAAAACGCCTTGACGAAGCTTGTCTTGAGCCGTCTGCATGGCATTGAGGGAGTGGTTCAGACCGATACCCATATGGTGTATAAACTGACGGAGAGTCCACCGAGATGATCCCACGGAGGTGCATGATGATACGACGGACAGGATTGGCGCTTGTGTCCGCAATTCTACTGAGCGGGTTGGGCTGTGCCTCACATGCTCCACAGCAGGATATTATCCAAGCGCAACTCGCCGCGCCCCCGGACCAAGTCAAACAAGCCGTCACACAAGTCCTGACCAATAGCGGCTACGCGGTAGCGTGGAAAAACGACAGCACACTGAACACAGGCTATCGCGAAGAGTCGGGAGGGTGGAACAGCTTGTATCGCTGCTGCTGGGGCGTCGTCAAGAGTCGCGTCGAAGCCACGGTCACGCCAGGGGCTGACCAGACCACCCAGCTCAGCCTGCACGTGATGGCAGAAGGCAAGCGCACTTTCTTTGACGGCTATGCCCCTATCAAGACCCCGTACCCCGAAAGCGCTGAAAATCAGCTCCGTCTGATCAAGAATAAGTTGAAGATCGTATCGCACCCGTACACGACGAAAACCTTCTTCAGCTTACAATAAAGCAGTCATGCAGAAGCCACAGGCCATCGGCCTGTGGCTTCTGTTGTTTTACGCTCCGTATGAGAGTCATATCGCGGCCTCATAACTCACCGCGCCACTCCCTCTGATTGGCTATGCAGGTTCCTTTTCCGAGCCTTCGCCCTCTTCTCCAAGATCCAGTCCAAACCGTTCTGCCATTCGATACAACGTACGCCGGTCGATTCCAAGAATTTTTGCGGCCTTGACCTTATTCCCCTTCGTTTCCTTCAGCACACGAACCAGGTGTCGCTTCTCGACTTCCTCCAGAGTCAGGTATGCATCATCGATCGGATGACCTTGGAAAAGTTTCCCGCTCCCCTCATCAGTGGATCCCTGGCGGACGGCCTCAGGCAAATCTTCCGGTGTCACGAGCGGCCCATGGCTCAAAGACACGGCCCGTTCGATCGCATTCTCAAGCTCCCGCACATTTCCTGGCCACCGATATCGCGTGAGCATCGCGATGGTTTCGGGAAGCAGCCCCCGCACGACGCTCGGCGATCCGGACGATGCCTTCATGAGAAAATGATGCGCCAGCATTGGAATGTCTTCCCGGCGCTCCGCCAGCGACGGCAGCGTAATCTGGACGACATTCAGCCGATAATAGAGGTCTTCGCGGAACTTTCCTTCCTTGACGTACTGCTCCAAATTCCGGTTCGTCGCCGCAATAATCCGCACGTCCACCTTGACCGATGCCGTGCCGCCGACGCGGCGCACCTCCTGATCTTGCATGACACGCAGCAGCTTGACCTGGAGGGCCGGACCGAGCTCGCCGATTTCGTCCAAGAACAGGGTGCCGCCGTTGGCAGCTTCGAACAATCCGGCTTTCATGCCGACCGCGCCGGTAAACGCGCCCTTCTCGTGCCCGAACATTTCAGACTCAAGCAGCGTATCCGGCAGCGCGCCGCAATTGACCGGAATGAACGGCCTGTCGTGGCGAGGTCC
>JAOUEB010000172.1 GCA_029858925.1 Nitrospira sp. | reverse complement strand
GCGTCGTTCGCGAGATACGAGATACGTTTCACGAGAGACGCCGCATCAGTGCTTCTTGTCCTTTTGCATGATCTTGTCAGTCCAGGCCAGCAGAATGGCGGAGGCGAGGAAGGTCATGTGGATGAAGATCTTCCACTTGATGTGTTCGGGGTTTTCATTCGCCACGTCCACGAAGGCTTTGAGCAGGTGGATGCTGGAGATGCCGATCAGCGAGGCCGCGAGTTTGATCTTGATCGTGCCGGGATCGACATGGGTGAGCCAGTCGGGTCGGTCCGGGTGCTGCTCCAAGTCCAGTGTGCTGACGAATGTGGCATAGCCGCCAATGATGACCATGGTCAGCAGATTTGCGACCATCGTGACATCGATCAACCCCAAGACTCCCAGCATGAAGACGGTCTCATCCATCTTATTGATGTGGAGCACCATTTCCCAGAGCTCGACCAAAAACTTGTAGGCATAGAGCAGCTCCGCCACAATAAGCCCGCCGTACAGCGGGGCTTGAATCCACCGGCTGGCGAACACCACGACTTCAAACGCATGCTCGATGACATTGCTGGGTGGATGCGACCTTTTGGGAGCGGGCGCGGATGACGACGGATGCTCGGCCATGATTCCTCCTGAACACGAAAGAAACAGACGGCAGTGCGGCATGCGTGCCGCTGTCGGGGCGTATCCTAAATGCTGGTTGCAAGGCTGTCAATTTGAGGGGCGAGTTGCTATGCGGCCTGCGCCGTGGCGGAGGAATCTGGCGCTTGAACGGCAGGTGATGATTTGACCGGAGGCGCCAGCGTCTTCACCAGGGCGACGGCCCTGACCCCGGCTTGCTTGATCTGTTCAGCGCAGGTCCGTGCCGGCTCATCGGCCAGCAATCGAGTCAGGAGGATGGCGGCGAATCCATTGATGGAGGTCAGGGCGTTGTCCGGCGCAAGACTCGGACGGCGTCGAGCCCTTTGTCATCAGATACTGCCAGGCTGATGAGTATCAAGGGAACCCGATGCGCGCAGAGGTAGGCCATGCCGTCGCGCAGAGAACAGGCCATTGCCAGGTCGAGTGTCTCGCGAAAGAGACTAAACGACAGATCCTGAAGCGTAAGCGAAAGGGTGCGATCAGGCTCGATCAGCAGAACCGAAGTCGGCTCTGACGGCTCCAATGATGGTAACGGCATGGTCGTGCCGGTTGCTCCGTTTTCGAACGGGATGATCGACATTCCTTGTTCGGCCACGTGCGGAGAATCTTGAGTCTGCTCCGCAGGCCGATTCAGTGTGCTGTAGGCAGGGCGTCACGATATTCAACAGACAGTACTGAGAAGGTTTAGGTTGAGGCGTGTTCGTTCAGATGCTTGGAGTTTCCAGTCTTGGGTTTGAGGTCGGCAGAGTCAATATTCGTCGATTCGACAGTCAACACCAGAAACGTCCTCCGTAGAACGCGCTCGCGCGGGATACCGTCATGAATCATGCGGGCTGATTAGGCCTGCGCCGCCGCCGGAACGGCATTCGCGTATGAACCAGGCCACGGCTTCTGTGCGGCGGTTCACGTTGAGCTTGGCGTAAGCGTTGGCGAGATAGTTCTTGATGGTTTTGTCGCTCAGCTGAAGGTGAACGGCGATTTCTTTATTGGTCTTGCCTTGCGCCAGCAGCGGCATGATCAGCCGTTCTTGGGGTGACAGCTTGCCCATTCCATGAGCAAGAGATTCCTGGGATGCGCTGGCGCGAATCCAGCGTAAGGCATACTGGGTGATGAGGGGATCGATGTAGCCGCGGCCTGCCGCGACCGTACGGATGGCGTGAGCGAGATCGTCGAGCTTGATGTTCTTCAGGACATAGCCGTGGACTCCACTCTTGATGGCAGCGGCGACCATAGTGTCTTCGGCATAGCCTGTCAGGACCAGGACTCGGAGTTTCGGTGTGGCGGCCAGAAGCTGTCGGCAAGCTTTCATGCCGGAGGCATCGGGTAATTTCATGTCGAGCAGCACCAGATGGGGATGAAGACGCGCCACCAGCGGTAGCGCATCAGCCAAGGTTCCGGCCTCTCCCACCACCAGCAGGTCCGGCTCGCGGTCCAGGAAGGTGCGGAGCCCCTTCCGGACTAGTTCATGATCGTCAAGAATCAGGATGCGAGTAGGGCGCTTCATACAGGAACTAGCATGGGTTCCAGCGAGAATTCCGCGATGATCTCCGTGCCGTGGCCTTCTTCGGATTGGATTCGCAACGTTCCACCGATCTTTCTCGCGCGGGCTGCCATGTTTGCAAGGCCGTAGCTCCTGGGCTGGCCGTCACCCATGGCAAATCCTTGGCCATCGTCACTGATCTGCACGCGGATTCTCTCGCCTCGCTTACGGATCGAAATGGACGCATGGGCGGCTTTGGCATGGCGGACACAGTTGCTAAGGGCCTCCCGCACGATGTTCAGAATCTCCCGCTCTTCCTCCTTCGTCAGGACCTCGATGGCTGCCGGTTGAAGATCCAATGCGATCTGCATGTGCCTGACCTGATCGTAGGCCGTCTTCAGCGCCTTGAGTTCCACGGTCAGGTCGAACTCCTGGACGACACCCTCGTCGAGCCCGTGAATCATCTGTCGTATGTCATGAATGAGGCGGTTGATGTGCTCGATCGTGTGGGTATGAACCTGCTGCGACTCCGGGGTCGTGTGGCGAGGCTCCCGCCGCGCGGCCTCGATGTTCAAGCCTAGGGCGTAGACCGATTGCAGGACGCAGTCATGCAGGTCGCGCCCGATGCGGGTGCGGTCTTCCAGGAGGGTCGACAATCGCTGCTCCATTACCCTGAGCGCGTCCACCAGGTCGTCCTTCCTCGGCGCTCCACGGTGGGCTGGTGCGCCACCCTTATCCCGTAAAAGGCCTGGCGAGCGTCTCGTCGGCGCATTGAGTGGGGGCTGCCGAAACCCGTCGAGAATACGCAATCCTTCTTTTCCAGATCGCATGCTATCTAGCCTCCCTTCCGCAGTTTGTTTTTCTGAAATCGTTCGTACACAACACTGCACAGTCGATATTCATACCGAATCGCCGGTTGTCCCGTCACCTGGCGGATCGGCCAGGTGACGCAGGCCCCTTGAATCAGTGCATCACTTGCTATGGCAGTTAAGGTCCATCAAAAAAGGAGGGGCATCCATGCTGGCAGTAGAGGAGAGTCGGCCGATCGAGTTTCAGGAAGAGGGTCTCATCATAAGAACGCTTTGCGGGGTTCAAGAGTTGAGAGCATCATATGAGCTGCGCCATCAGGTGTTCGCCGATCGGCTTCAATGGGTTGACATAAGCGACGATGGGATGGAACGGGACGAATACGACGCATTTTCGACATCCGTTGGGCTATTTGACGAAGAGCAAGCACTCCGCGGGGTTTTTCGGATAGTGCGAGCGCCGTTCCCATTCATGTTGGAAAAAGAGTTTCGTCCATGCTTGCTGAACGGCTGCGAAATTCGAAAGGCACACGACACTGCGGAAATTACGAGATTGGCATTGGATCCGGCGTTAACGGAGCGAGGACTCTCGAATCGGCTCATGTTGGTCCTTATCAAAGGGGTGTATCAGTGGGCACGGCAGAATGACGTTCGTTATATGTACATGGTTGTTGAAAAGCGTTTTCTACGAGTGCTTCGAGGTATAGGGCTTTGTTGTGAGGCCATCAGTCCAGCGGTCACTCTCCCTCCCGCTGGAGCGTTGTCAATTGCTGCCATTCTGGACTGGCAAGAATTTCATGATACGGCGCCATTGAAACAAGCATTGTTTGCTCAGTGGATGAATACAGTGGATGGTTCCGCTTCATTCGAAAGGAGCGGTTTTCTTGCACGAGATCCGCGCGAGCAGTTCGACGCTCAAACATGTGGCGAGCGATTGATAGGCTCAGTGACGCAAACGCTTGTTGCTACGTAACTGAGAAGTGTTGCGGAAGCAGGCCATGCTCCATGGCCACTGCCACGGCTTGTGTCCGTGAACAGGCATTGAGCTTGACGAAAATGCTTTCCACGTGGAAGCGAACCGTGCGCTCTCTTATCCCGATAATATGGGCGATTTCCCAGTTGCTTTTCCCTTCCTTCATCCATAACAACACGGTGATCTCTCGCGGAGAGAGCCCTTTGGTTTCATCAGACAATGGTACGGTGGTAGTTGTCGCCAAGACCCGATGAAAGTGGGGAACAAGATATTCTATAAGTGGTTGGTAGCGCATCGTGCCGCTTTCATCTATTCCGGCAAACGAGAAGAATGTGGCGATCCCTCGCTTTCGATCGAATTGTGCGGTTGTGATTCCACTGGCCAATCCAAAGGAGGACGCTTCTTCAATGAACTCCCGTTGTTTTGAGGAAGTAACGGCCGCGAATGTCCGCCTCCATATCAGCGTGGGTAAACTCGAAGGGAGGTGAAGTAGCACAGGATCGACCGTCGCATATTCGTTCTTGCAATAGACATACAGCCAATCGTTGGAGTAGCTTACGTTCAGAACGCGGCTGAATTCCTTAAAGCTGCCAGTGGGGGTGTATGCCGCCACGCCGCCGATCACTTTGGTACAGGGTATGGCCTGTTGGAGCAGCTGAAGAATGCGGTGCACATCCTCATCGGTGGAGGCTTCCATCGTGTAGTGGAGGATCTCGATGACCTGCTGGAGT